>NZ_JBGSQZ010000202.1:0-28504 GCF_041737865.1 Chamaesiphon sp. | reverse complement strand
TAGCATCAAACGCCGTAGTGGGAATCTTTCTGTAGTTGGTTCTATAGATAACAGTACCATGAAGGAAATCCTGTACACCCTTAATAGGGCTGCAAGGAAGCCCACGTCATAGCGTACTCGCTTGACGTGTGGTTATGTCACTGCATGACTACTTAACACAACGGGGCGGTGCAGAACGAGTGTTTGAGCTACTATGCAGGTACTTCCCCCATGCCGACATTTTTACATCTTTGTACGATGCTAAAAACACGATCGATCTGGGAGATCGTCCGGTACAGACTACAATTCTTCAGCAACTCCCATATGCGAGTAAGTACTTTAGACTGCTAGCACCCTTTTACTACCCAGCTTTACGGGCACTAGATTTGCAGGATTACGACCTGATTATCAGCAGTTCGTCGAGCTTTGCCAAAGGTGTGAGAAAAGGACCTGGAGCCAAACATATCTGCTTTTGCCACAACATTCCCCGCTTTTTGTGGGATACCAAAGTGTATCTCAGAGGATACAAAGAATTTCAAGTATTCACGCCGATCGTTGCAAAAGTGTTTGGATATCTTAGGAAACTCGACCTTCAGTATGCACAAGAACCCGATCTGTATATTGCCAACTCTACGACGGTATCCGCACGGATTCGGCAAGTTTATGACAGACCAGCGGTGACGATCAACTATCCGATCGATGATAGCAAATTTATTTTTTCGGAGTCCAAAGAGAATTTCTACTTAGTTTCTAGCCGTTTGCTCAGTTACAAGCGGATCGACATTATTGTTGACGCTTTTAACTCGCTCGGTTGGCCATTGTTGATCGTTGGGGAAGGCCCCGAACGTCAGCGACTAGAGGCCAAAGCCATGTCTAACATTCGCTTTCTGGGTTACGTCAGCGATGGCGAACGCGCCCAGCTCATGGCCAAAGCTCGTGCTGTGATTACTGCCGCTTTGGAGGACTATGGGCTAGTGCCGATCGAAGCAAATTTTAGTGGGACGCCAGCGATCGCCTATGGTGCTGGGGGCGTGTTAGATACCCAGGTGCCAGGTTTAACTGGCTTATTTTTTAAGAGCCAAACGGCTGATGCGATTCGGGAAGCTTTGCTCCAAGCTAGTAACATACAGTGGAACTATGCCATGATTCGCAACCACGCGCTCGATCGGTTTACCGAAGCTGTATTCTTCCAAAAAGTCGGCAATTGTGCAGGCTGGTGGAAGCCATAAAGGTGTGCGAATCAGGCAAGCTGTCAATCGATGCTAACGAGGTGATAATGGCTCGAAATATTATTAAATCCGCTCGCGAAGATGCGAATTACGATCGGTTGTTCGATAGTAGCGAGGTGCCGATGGCCGAACGGTCAATCACGGCCTTTGCAGTCGCCGATGAAGATTCTGGCTACGGTCAGCTCTGGGCGGTACTATTGCGTCGTAAACTTTGGGTCTTGGCATCCTGGTTGGGAACAGTAGGCGTTGCTTGGTTCATCGGTTCGCATCAAGAACCAACCTATCGCAGTTCGATGCAACTACTTGTCGAGCAAAACTATCGTGGCAAATCCGAACCTGGAGCGACCAATACCCAATTTGCCGACTCTGATGTCCAGGCTGACTATGCCACTCAACTCACATTGATGAATAGTTCGATCTCGATCCAACGGATCGTCGATCGTCTGCGCCCGATTTATCCCGAGATCGACAGCGAGAAAATCAAAAAATCCCTCACAGTGACTCAAGTCACCGGAAAAACTGCCGAAAAAAAAGTGGATACCAAAATTGTTGAAGCGGCTTACGAAGATAGCAATCCGCTCAGAGCGCAGAAAATTTTGCAAACGGTGCAGCAAGTCTACCAAGACTACAATCGCGAACAACAACAAATCCGATTGGCAAAGGGGCTGGCATTTATTAACGAGCAGGTGCCGCAGATCCAGCAGCGACTCCAACAAGCTGAATCCGCGCTCGAAAAATTTCGCAAAACTTACAACTTTCTTAATCCCGAACTGCAATCGAAGACTTTAGTGGAGTCTTTGGATAATATCATGCGGGAGCAGCGGACTAACTTGGTGCAAATTCAGGATTTGAGTACTCGCTATGCCACCTTGGAACAAAAACTCGCACTTTCGCCCCAGGCGAGTTCTGAGGTAACACGATTGAGTCAATCCACCCGCTATCAAAATATCCTCAATGAGATCCAAAAAACAGAGCTAGCCTTGGTTCAGGAGCGACTGCGATTTACTGAGAACGCGGCCAGCGTTCAGAAATTAAACGAACAGCGGCAGCAGCTACAGGCGCAACTTGAGATCGAGAAGCAGCGGATTTTGCCCAATGACGGCAGCGGTGGTAATTACGGCACCGATCCGCTCCTGAAATCCGGCCAATTGGGAACGACGGATCTGAGCTTAACCAGCCAATTTGTAGACGTGCAGGTCACTTTAAAAGCGACTCGCGCTCGCGCTCAGACTTTGGCTCAAATCGAACGCCGCTACAAACAAGAAATCCAGCAATTTCCAGCGTTACTCTCAGAATATAACCGCCTGCAACCAGCAGTGCAAGTCAATCGGGATACACTCCAGCAGTTGCTAAAATCTCGGCAGGATCTAGGCTTGGAGATCGCGCGAGGTGGGTTTGACTGGCAAGTAGTCGAAAAGCCGAGGTTAGGTCTCAAAACAGGCCCATATTTGAAGCGAACTCTACTGTTAGGAGCGGTAGTTGGTTTATTCCTCGGTGGGATCGTTGCATTTGTGCGGGAATGGCTGGATGATTCGATCCATTCTGTGGACGAACTCAAAAAACAAACGCATCTGCCTGTAATCGGTAATGTGCCAAAAATCTCGCCACCAGGCAGTCAGTTGGGAATTGTGCTGCCATTACTTCAGCTATCGCCCGCAACTATTTCAACCTTGCAAGTGGTTCAATCCTTGCCATTCCGCGAGTCGCTCGATCTGGCTTATCAAAATATTCAACTGCTAGAGTCTGCACAATCGCTCAAGTCGCTAGCGATTACTTCAGCTTTAACTGGTGAAGGCAAATCGACTCTAGCGCTCGGGTTGGCACTGAGTGCGGCGCGTCTGCACCAGCGGGTTTTGCTGATCGATGCCGATCTGCGTCGCCCTAGTTTGCACAAACAATTGGATTTGTTTAATACCGTGGGGCTATCAACGTTACTCAGTGACGATACTGAAACGTCATCATATAATGCAATTCGGCCGCTGGCGACCAATGGTAATCTCGACGTGTTGACAGCGGGGCCAACTCCGCTCGATCCAGCTCAACTGCTCAGTTCGCGGCGGATGGCCGAGTTAATGGCGGAGTTTGAGGCCGACTACGATCTAGTTTTACTCGATACGGCACCGATCTTGGGCATTGTCGATACGGTGATGGTTGCCTCTTTTTGTGGTGGTGTCGTAATCGTCGAGCGAATCGGGCGATCGAATCGCAAAGATTTGAGTCAGGGGATGTTTATAATGCAGCGGTTTAATGTGGTGGGACTGATTCTCAATGGGGTGCCACATTCGGAAAATCGATATACCTCTGACCGCAAGGAGATCGAAGAGCGGCGCGTAATTCCTTAATCTATCCAGACCAAGTGCGGTGACTATCTATCGGAGTTCACATCGATTTATGACTAAGACCATCTTGATTACTGGTGCGGAAGGTTTTATTAGCCGCTATGTGGGACGGTATTTTTCGGAATTAGGTTGTTCGGGGATCGGTATTGACAGTTCTGAACCTGAAAATGCACCCCTAGCAAGTTTGGCAAATTACTACAAACTCAGAAATTGATAAAAATTTATCTGCTTAGCTCGTTGTTTTCGAGCGATGAGATTCGATCGAATAGTTTGATATTAAATTGCAGGAGATTTACCTTGTGAGCCAAAAGCAGAAAGTTTTGTTCCAATTACCGACATCGATTTCACCTGATTCATTGAATGGGCATAATGGACGCGTATTGGGAATGCTGAAATATTTTCACGATCGCCGCGATCGTTTTTCAGTAGATGCGATCGGGGGTAATAAATTTGGGTTGCCAGAATGGACGGCAGATCTTCAGCAAGAGATTTTGAGATTTGTAGATAATATCTTTATTTATCAGGGCGAGGATAACTGGTTTGACTTTGTATATTCCCGCGCTCAGAGTGTCTATCACCAAAGATTGCTGCAAGAGCAACTCCCGGTGGATTCGGATTATTTTACACCACCTGGCTATGTGAGCTTTTTTAATAACTTACTGGCGCGTAGCAGCTATGACTTTGTGTGGATTAATAATCTTGAATATGCTCATTTAGCTAGTAACTTGCAATCGCCCAATCTTCAGACAATTATTGACATTCACGATATCAATTCCATCTTTATGCTGGTCAAAAAGAACATCGATTTATTTAAGAATTTGAAGTTTGACCATAAAGCAAATTTCGCTCGGGAGATCGCTTTGCTCGAGCGATTTGACAAGGTAATTGCCAATTCCCAATTCGAGCGAGACATCTTAGCCAAAGAGCTCCCTACTGACAAACTGCACTTAATTCCCTTCATAGTAAGTGGTCTAGATGGTCTAGATAATAGTAGTAAGTCGACTCCTTATGAAGAGCGAGTGTTTGAGTATGATGTTTTGTTTGTCGGAGCTGACAACCAACCCAATCGTGAAGGAATACAATTCTTTCTGGATGAAGCTTTGCCGCTAATTGTCGAGCGAAAACCCGATTTCAAAGTCGCGATCGCTGGTAAGATATCGTCCGTAGTTCGAGTCGAACCTGTACTAGCTAAAAATTTGGTGTGCTTGGGTTACGTTCCCGATCTGGCCGAACTTTATCTGAAATCGAGGTTAGTAATTTGCCCGTTGCGAACGGGCGCGGGGACGAAGTTTAAGTTGGTAGAGGCGATGGCTTATGCTATGCCGATCGTCACTACATTGCACTCAGCATCAGCTGTAAGTTTAGTTGATGGGGTGAATGCTTTTATTACTGACGATCCAGCAGCTTATGCCGATCGAGTTTCGCGTCTCATCCACGAACCAGATTTAGCCGCTCGATTTTCAGTGCAAATATCTAAAACGTATGCCAGTCAACATGCTAGCTCGGCTGTCTATTCAAAGCTAGATTCTATCTTTTTTGATGCGAACATCACCAAAATCTAACAACAATAGATTTTAGGCTCAATCCCTTGCCAGCTATCAATCTGAGCGCAAATCAGCATACTAAGTAATGAAGATCCGAAATTAACTTAATTCAAACCCACCCAGCTTCACAGCTAAATTTACATGTTCATAAAACTTCCTCGTTTTGTCCGAGTCTTATTAAAAGCTACTGATTTCTGGAAAAATAACTCGCTATTCTTACGGGAATTTAAATATTTTCCCAAAGTTGCTATTTTAGCTTTAGTATTTACATGTTTATCTGCAACTTTTGAGGGTGTCAGTATTGGTTTCTTACTCTCCTTTTTGCAAAGCCTGACTACACCTGGCTCGAAGCCAATTCATACGGGGATTGGTTGGTTTGATATTTTGATTTTAGGAGTTAATGCTTCGGTTATGGAGCGGCTGTATCGAATATCTGGACTGATTTTACTGAGTTCGTGGATTCGTTCAATTTTTAACTATCTATCTCAAATTTTCACTGAACTTACTCAGCTCAATTTTTCAGATCGGCTACGAAAAAAAATTTTTGAGCAACTCCAGGCTGTTAGCCTCAGCTTCTTTACACAAATCAAAACTGGTGAATTGATTAATACAATTACAACAGAAGTGGAACGAGTTAAGCAAACCTTTAACGGAAGTGCCTTCTTACTTAGTCGTGGTTTAACAACTATCACCTATTTAATAGCAATGCTGCTCCTCTCCTGGCAACTGACCATTGTTGCCACACTGCTGTTTGGCCTAATGGCAGTTAGCTTATCCAAGTTGATTGGGATGACACGGGAGAAAAGTTTTCCGGTTTCTATCGCCAATGAGCGGTTGACATCAACCGCGATCGAGTTTATCAGTGGGATTCGGACTGTCCAAGCTTTTGCCACTCAAGATTTTGAACGCAAACGTTACTACAAAGCCAGTTCTAACCTAGTTGCTGCTAGCACCAGGCTGGCCTCAATCTGGTCGCTGGTCAAGCCTTTGGCCGAAGGTTTGTCAACTACGATTCTAGTAGGGATGATTATTGCAGCTTTCAGTATCTTTGTAGAAAATGGAGCATTACAAGTTGCTTCTTTACTCACATTTTTCTTTGTCTTATTCCGCCTTGTACCGATTCTGCAAGAAATTAATGCAACTAGAGCAGTGCTTGCAACCATGGAAGGCTCAATCGAGAACATTAAAGTTTTGCTAAGGACTGATAATAAAAAATATTTTGACAACGGCCATATCGAATTTAAGAAGCTCGAGCGCTCGATTAATTTTATGTCAGTAGATTTTGGCTACGACGATGGCAAACTCGTACTCAATAACATCGATCTGATCCTGGAGCGCGGTCAGATGACAGCGCTCATCGGTGCTTCTGGGGCTGGTAAATCAACCATAGCCGATCTAATTGCTAGATTTTACGATCCCACCGCTGGCCAGATTTCGATCGATGGGATCGACCTCCGACAGATCGAAATTAGCTCATTTCGCCATAAAATGGCTATCGTCAGTCAGGATACCTTTATTTTCAATGCTTCTGTTCGTGACAACATCGCCTATGGCACCGAAAATGCCACTGAGGATGCAATTTACAAGGCAGCTAGATCGGCAAATGCATTGGAATTTATTCAAGATCTGCCTAATGGTTTGGATACCATGCTGGGAGATCGAGGTGTCAGGCTCTCGGGAGGACAACGTCAGCGCATCGCGATCGCGCGTGCGTTGCTACGCGACCCTGAAATCTTGATCTTAGATGAAGCGACCAGTGCATTAGATTCTGTTTCGGAAAGATTGATTCAGGAATCATTAGAAAAGCTTGCCTTCGGTCGTACTGTTGTCGTAATTGCCCATCGTTTATCAACTATTATTCGAGCCGATAAAGTGATTGCGATCGAGCAGGGTCGAATTGTCGAACAGGGAAAGTATCAAGAATTACTCGAACAACGTGGTCACCTTTGGAAATATCATCAGCTACAAAATAACTATGAAACCTAAGAGTACAACAATTATAGATTCAAAAGCTTTAGAAAATAATTTAAATAAAGATCGAGTAATTAAAGTTTTTATTATTTGTTCGGGTCTTGGACATATTAAGCGAGGTTATGAGTCTTTCACTCAAGAATGCTTTGAGGCTTTATCTCAAGAGCCTTTGCTTGACATTGCTCTTTTTAAGGGTGGTGGCGATTCTTCGGACAAGGAAATCGTCTTGTGGAATCTTCCTCGGAATGCTCCGTTAACTCAGAAAATTAGTTGGATTACTGACAAATTATTTGGCAGAGGGGCCTATTTCTTGGAACAGAGTTCATTCTTTCTCAGCTTATTGCCACACCTTTACTTCAAAAAACTGGATGTTGTTTATTTGAGCGATGAAAATTTAGGTAATCTGCTTTGGCACTGGCAGCGTTTGACAAAACAAAGCTATAAGGTGTTATTTTCTAATGGCGCTCCAACCTCGCCATCTTTTTTATTCCGTCCAGATTATGTCCAACAAGTGGTTCCCGTTCATTTAGAAACAGCTTTAAATGCTGGTGTACCTGCTGAAAAACAAAGCTTGGTTCCTCACGCTGTTAATATTGCTTCTGAACTCCAAATTTTGACACCAAATGAAAGGGCAGCATTGAGGTATCAATTAGGGTTACCAGAGCAACAACCTTTGCTACTTTCAGTAGGAGCAATTAATCGCTCCCACAAGCGCATGGATTATGTAATTCGTGAGGTTGCTAGTCTGCCTGAACCGCGTCCTTATCTGTTGTTATTAGGTCAACAAGATGCGGAATCACCAGAAATCATCAAACTCGGCAATGAATTATTAGGAACCGATCATTTTCAAACTCGATCTGTTGCTCTACATGAAGTAAATAATTACTACAAGATTGCTGATGCTTTTATCCTGGCTTCTCTCATTGAAGGGTTTGGGCGCGTGTTCTTAGAAGCCATGTGCTATGGCTTACCTTGCTTAGCTCATGATTATGAAGTGACCCGCTTTGTTTTGGAAGCAGAGGGAAATTTAGCGAATTTTGAATTGCCAGGGAGTTTGGCAAAGATGATTCCTCAAGCCTTAGCAGAAGCTGATAATATTTCCAATCGTTATCGGATTCATCAGCAAGCTTACAACCGCTTTAGTTGGGAAAAACTTCGCCCAGATTATGTCAAGTTGATTCAAGCTTGTACCAAACCATAATTATTAACAAAACTATTGGGAATAATAAATCATAATGCTTGTAAAAGTCTTTTAGATATATACGAGAAAATCAGAAAAAATAATGAACCAAATCAAGATTAGTGTTGTTATTCCCACATACCACCGTAATGAATTGCTGAAGAAATGCTTGGATTGCCTGAAGCCTGGGGTTCAGATATTACCAGCAGATCAGTATGAAGTAATAGTTACTGATGATGGATCTAAAACAACTGCTGAAGGGATGATTCGTGCAGATTATCCCTGGGTACAATGGGTTGCGGCTCCTGGTAAAGGGCCAGCAGCAAATAGAAATAATGGATCAAGATATGCTCGGGGTGAATGGCTGGCTTTTACAGATGATGATTGTTTACCAGAACCAGATTGGTTAAATGCTTTTGTGGCTTCAACAAAAGGCTCAGCTTTGGCTCTAGAGGGTTCAATTCATCCATTAGGAGACATGAATCAAGATTTAGATTCATGTCCGATTAACCTTGATGGTGGATGTTTCTGGTCTGCCAACATTGCCGTTCATCGCACACTGTTTGAAAAAGTAGAAGGGTTCGATCCTAACTACCCTTATGCATACCATGAAGATGCAGACATCCAAGGTCGAATTCTTTCGCACACTAAAATTATTTTCGTCCGAGAAGCTATTGTTTTTCATCCCACCCATAGCAAGACAGTGAAAGAAGTGGTAGCTTTCATCCCAAAGCGTTCGATCGCTACAGCCTATCATATGAATAAACATCGAGGATGTTATGGAGTTTCTGAGGATGTTTTGAGCTTAACTTTTTTCCAATTCAAGTATTGTATTTTACGAATCTTGTATTTCTTACGAGAGCGAAAGCCAAAATCGACATGTGTTGGGATCCTAGAGCTGCTCGTTGGTGTGCCAATGATTTGGATAAATCTTCGACGTTTTAGAAAAGTTAGTTAATGGATGTGTTGTGAAATCAAAATTTTAAAAACATCTGATAGGACATAAAGTTAATTACTATTCGTTTAGTGATTTGTCATCTCGATTCCCGGAAATTTTGAAATCGACGATCTTTCCAGAATTTGTGGCAAATCACATTGCAACACTCAACAGAAGTAAACCGATCGATGTATGCTAACACCAACAAATGAGGTTCTCAACCCAGGAAGATCGCTGATGAACATTTGTATAGTTACTCATTGTGTCATTAAAGGCGACGGTCAAGGACGGGTGAATTATGAGGTGGTGTGTGAAGCCCTGCGCCAGGGACACTCCGTTACGCTAGTCGCCAGTGCAATCAGCCCAGAGCTGGAACAGCATCGCCAGATTGCCTGGGTACCCATCCTTGTCAAGCAAGTGCCAACCGAGCTGTTACGCAATCTCATCTTTTCTCTCAAAAGTGCGGCATGGTTGCGTCACCATGCGCCTGAATTTGATGTCATTAAAGTGAATGGTGCCATCACTTCTGTCCAGTCGGATCTCAATGCGGTGCATTTTGTCCATAGTACTTGGGGGCGATCGCCGTTGCATGTTTGGCACCAAAAACGGGATCTGTACGGTGCTTACCAGTGGCTGTATACAGCCTTAAATGCCTATTGGGAAAAGATTGCTTTCGAGCGAACCAAATTGACGATCGCAGTGTCCGAGAAGATTAAGCAAGAGATCTTAGAACTTGGCATCCCAGTGGAGCGGATTGAGGTCATTGCCAACGGCGTCGATCTAGAGGAGTTTACTCCCGCGCGAGTAGATCGCCGCGAGCTAGGACTGCCAGAGGATGTGCCGCTAGCCTTATTTGTGGGCGATATTCGCATTTCCCGCAAAAATCTCGATACTGTACTCCAGGCTTTGGTAAATGTACCGCAGTTGCATCTGGCGATCGCGGGTGCGCCAGATGGTCGCAACTTTTATCCGCAACTCGCACAAACGTTGGGAGTTAGCGACAGAGTACATTTCCTGGGCTTTCGATCGGATGTTGCCGATCTGATGCGGAGTGCGGATCTGTTTGTCTTTCCATCCCGATACGAACCATTTGGGCTGGTGCTATTGGAGGCGATGGCTTGTCAGTTGCCCGTGATTACGGCTCGCACAGCGGGTGGCTCGGATCTCGTCACCCCTGAGTGTGGTTTCGTGTTAGATGACCCCGATGATGTGGGCGCACTCAGTTTGGCAATGATGCATCTGACACAAGATCCCGCAGCTAGGCACCGGATGGGCAAAGCGGCTCGATCGATCGCCGAGCGATATAGCTGGACTGATATGGCTCGTCACTATCTAGAAATATTTAAGGAGGTAAGTAAATGCTAAAACTAACTATCGTGGTGCCCACCTACCGACGACCGAGCGATCTAGCCCGCTGTTTAACCGCGCTGCAACAGCAAAACCGCCCAGCCGATGAAGTCATTGTCATCGTGCGGGATACGGATACCGCAACGTGGGATTTTCTACGTGACTTTCAGCTAGCAGATCTATCGCTACAGACCGCAACCGTTGCTGTTCCTGGCGTAATTGCCGCCATGAATCTGGGCTTAGCGCAAGCCCACGGGGACATCATTGCCTTTACTGACGATGATGCGGCACCCCACCCAGATTGGTTGGAGCGGATCGAGGCTCACTATCTCGCTAGCGAGCTAGTGGGTGGAGTCGGCGGACGCGACTGGATCTATGAAAATGGAAAACTCATCGACGATTCACGGGCGGTGGTGGGCAAATTGCAATGGTTTGGACGAGCGATCGGCAATCACCATTTGGGCGTGGGGCCAGCCAGAGAGGTGGATATTTTAAAGGGTGTGAATATGAGCTGGCGGCGACAGGCGATCTCACACTTACGATTTGACGAATGTTTACATGGATCGGGTGCCCAGGCGCATTTTGAAATTGCCTTTAGTCTGGCAGTACGACGAGCTGGCTGGAAGATTATCTACGATCCGCTGGTGGCTGTCGATCACTATCCAGCATCGCGGCCAACAGATGACCCCCGCTTGATTCAAAACCTACGCAGCCAATTTAATGCTATTGCGATGACTGATGCCGTTCACAACGAAACGATAGGTCTACTAAAGCATCTCTCTTGGCCAAATCGAGTTGTGTTTGTGCTGTGGGCGGTAGCGATCGGGACGCGAACTGCGCCAGGATTGCTTCAGTATTTGAGATATTTGCCCCAAGAAGGTGCCCTGGCTGGAGACAAGTGGTGGGCTAGCTTACAAGGACGCTGGCAGGGATGGCAGACCTGGAGTAATGTCAAACGCTGCAATCAACGGGAGTCGGTTTGATGAGATTTTGGATTGTTACAAAGGAGAGTGGACTTATCTTGGCAGCCCCTGAAAATACCAATTGTTTAGTACTGTTACTCAACCAGTTGATAAAAGATATCAACCAAAGACGCTTTATGGTGCGAATTGCTTGTACTGACAACACTTGGAGCAGCAAATCTCAAGAATATCTAGATTTATTTGAGACACTCACGCGCACAATATTTTTCTACGCAACATTATGCACGAAACTTTGTTGCGGCAATCCAGGATTTACTGCCAGAGATGATGTAGTTTGCAACGGGCAATTATAGTTTGCACGATGTTGAAATCTCAAAACATTCTTATTGGTATAAAGTAATCGATCAATTCTAAGTAAATCTATTGTGATTATATGCATAAATTACTACTGCTCTTAGCAGTTTTTATCCCTTGTCCCTTTAAGCTTTGGTTTTACCGTAGTCTGTTTGGCTGGAAGATTGGCAACCAGGTAAAAATCGGTTTAAGTTATATCGAAGCCGATAATATAATACTAGAAGATGGTGCACACATTGGGCATTTTAATATAATTAGACAGGTGAAATTATTTCAGTTGTGCAAAAATGCTTATGTTCGAAATTTTAATCAATTTTTTGGAAATGAATATGACTCTTATGAATGGACAAAGAAACTTATAATTGGAGAAAGATCGCTCTGTATGAGCCATCATTTTATAGATGTAGCTGGCACGATTGAAATTGGCAGCGATACAGTAATTGGTGGACGTGACAGTCACTTTTGGAGCCATAGCCTCGAATTTGAGAAGACTTCTTCAAAACTTGTTCCAAAAGATATTTTTATTGGAAATAATGTTTACATTGGTGCAAGGGCATCATTGTTTGGATGTTATATTCCAGACAATGCCATCATTGGAATGGGTAGTGTTGTCACCAAATCATTTAATGGAGAAAATGATAGAGTTTTGATTGCTGGAAATCCTGCTACAATCAAAAAGCGATACAGCACACTATAAACTATTTACTTGTTCGCTATGGTAAGAGCCGTGAGAATTTCAATCATTAAATTACGGAAAAAATAACTAATTTATTATGCCTAGTGCGCCTAGTTTACTTATTTTATTAACAGTCGGATCGAACACTCTAGCAAAAGCATTACTATCGAAAAACATAATGAATTGACAAAGGTAAGATGGACGATTGACTGAATTAACTTATCGTTATAGGTTGGGATAAACATAAATGAACAATAGTAATACAGGTAATTCGGTCAATGCCTCTGCAAACATTCTTTCTGTCGGCTTAGGTTGGTTTCCAACTACTCCAGGTGGGATGGATCGTTATGTCTACGAACTGATGCAACAATTAGCCGCAGCAGGCGATCGGATCGATCTGTGCGGCGTGGGTTTGCCTGCAATTAGTCCCGATCCGGCGATCGGGACGCGGATCTCGCCAGGATTACTGCCGTATCTGCGGTTGTTGCCACAAGAAGGTGCCCTCGCTAGCAATAAGTGGCGGGCTAGTTTGCAAGGACGTTGGCAGGGATGGCAAACTTGGCAACAAAGCAGATTTGCTGAGTTTGGTAAGGATAGCCCATGAAAAGAAATGCGATCCAAACTGCCTTGCAACCTGCACCTGCCTGGACGGCGATCCTGGCACTAATTGCGTTCACAGGTCTATTGTCGAGCGTGGGAGCGGGAAAAGTGCTCAACCTGGCTTTTCCCGCAGGTGCTTTTGCGGTGAGTATTCTGCTCTACTTGCGCGCACCGCTGCTGTATGTAGGTTTTACCTGGTGGATCTGCTTGCTGACCCCGCTGGTACGCAGGTTAGCAGATTATCGCAGCGGCTTTACCGATCCCAGTCCGATCCTGCTGACACCCTATTTGGTGATTCTCGTGACGCTGGTGACGCTCAAACAGCATTTGCCTAAAGCTTACAGTCAGGGTGGTTTACCTTTTTTAATGGCCTTGGCTGGTATTTTCTATGCCATCCTCACTGGGTTAATTTTAAATCCACCAGTGAAAGTGATGATTTCGGCATTGGAATGGCTAGCTCCCGTGCTATTTGGCTTTCATCTGTTTACCAACTGGCATAGCTACCCCGCCTACCGTCAGAACCTCCAGCGGACACTGACTTGGGGCGTATTGGTAATGGGCAGTTATGGTATCGTGCAGTATTTAATCGCGCCAGAATGGGATCGTACTTGGTTGGTTAATACCACTTTATATACGATGGGCAAACCCGAACCTCTGGGGATACGGGTCTGGAGCACATTAAATTCACCAGAACCCTTCGCTGCGATTATGGCGGGTTGCTTGCTATTGCTATTTACCAACCAATCGCCGCTAGGACTGCCAGCAGCGATCGTGGGGTATCTATCTTTTTTGTTGTGTGCCGTGCGATCGGGGTGGCTGGGTTGGCTGGCGGGACTGTTAAGTCTGATTGTCTCGTTGAAGCCAAAATTGCAACTGCGGTTGGCGATCGCGCTGGTGGTGCTAGCGCTTGTCCTCGTGCCCCTAGCGACGGTCGAACCCTTCGCCCAACTCAGCAGCCGACTGGACACCTTTTCCAATTTGGAAAACGACCACAGTGCGATCGAACGCCAGCAGAATTATAATGCCCTGCGCGATTCTGCACTGACGAGTTTTGTCGGACAGGGCATGAGTGGGCAACGGTGGGATAGTGCGATTCTGTCGATGCTATTTGAGTTAGGCTGGATCGGCACAATTGGCTATGCGGGTGGAATTGCGATCCTTACGTCCACCTTGTGCCGATCGGATTCAGCCAGGTTCGATCCATTTATTGCTACTGCCAGAGCGATCGTCATTAGTGCCTTAGTTAGATTCCCAGTGAATGTACCGATGCTCGGTGCCAGTGGTCTATTGCTGTGGAGTTTTTTGGGGATTGGTCTGGCTGGGATTAAATTCAATCGGTGGCAACATCTGCACGCTCAGCATTTTTGATAGCTTCAGGCTGCTACTCCCACAAGTTTCTTAATAATTATTCTCAAATTACCTATGATTCCTATTCGCAACAACATCCAGTATCATCAAGATCGCGAAATATTTTGTGCTGCTAACGATCTGAACCTTTCAGATAGCGACCTTAAAGAATTTACAGCATATCAAACAAAAGATCGACATTGAAAAAACATAATGCACTAACGTAGGATCGATCGTTTTTACCACAGACCCTAAATCCTCGACAAAATTTAGCACCGCCAAAACACAGAGGTTTCTGATGATCGACATTACAGGCTGTTTTAAACAAATTATTAGCGCGATCGACTCGATCTGCAACAGAGATCGGACCTTACTTACCCTGCGCTGGCTGCTGGCCGCTAATTCATCGATCGCTTTAGCACTCGTCTCCGCTTGCTCAACGCAATTATCACCCTCAAATGTTGCGAAACCCATTGCTACTAATACAGCTAATACAGCAGCTACGGCCAGCACCAAAGCCCTCAGCTCGACCTATATCGATCGAGCCTACTTGGACAAGCTCCCCTTTGGTGCTCACTCGCACTGGTTGCAACCTTGGCGGGCTTATTTAGAAACGGTTCCAGCCAACCAGTTTCTCCAGGGGATGGGCATCGGTCTCGATCTCAGCGATCGAGAAAACCCCGATCTGGTGCTCCAAATGCTGGCAACTCACGGCATCCAGACAGCCCGGATTGAGATCGGTTGGAACAACCTCAGTTACGATCGCGAAATTCTCCAAAACGATCGACTCCAGGCAATCCTTAAAGCCTGTAAACGCTGGAACGTGCGCCCCCTAATCTTGCTCAATGCCAATCAAGGTATACCCACCCCAACCCAATTTTTCAAGCGGACAGCAACAGCCAATGCTTCAATCGGATCGCGCGAAATTCAATTGAATGACACCAGCGGTCTGGAGATCGGCAGAAGTGGCTTAAATAACATGACTGATTCTTATTGGGCTGCTGAAGCACTGATTACTGCAATTAATGGTAAGACTATCGTCCTCTCAAAGCCTTTGCACAAGGAGATCGCGGCGGGATCGTCCGTGAGTATGGCAACTTTGAAGTATCGACCCTTCTCAAAGCCTGGAAGTGCCGATTACCAGCAAACGATCGCTGGTTGGCAGCACTATGTTGGTACGGTTGCCAAGTTTGCAGCCACTGTCTTGGGCACTACTCAAAGTAAAGATAAAGGCTTTGACATGGAGATTTGGAACGAACTGACTTTTGGTAGTAAATTTCTGTCGATTAACAATTACTATGACCCAGCTCATGCTACCTATGAGGAGGGAAGCATTGGGGCTAATTTAGTCAAAGCCACCGCAGACTATGCAGTTGCCAATCCTCAACAATTTGCGGGAGTCGAGTTTAGCGATGGTTTTGCTAATACAGTTCCCTGGCCAGCTTCATCAAAACAACCTGTCAGAATTAGTGCGATTAGTAAGCATCCTTATGTAAACCGCAAAAACTTTCCGAAGGATGAACAGAAGGGTGAAAGGATCGATGCATTAGGTGGAATCACTAAATTTATCCCTGAGTATTCTGCCCTATTTCCTGAATATTACGCAACTGCCCTGCAAACAGAAACCCTCCTGCGAGATGCCGCTCCTTTTAATAATAAGATTTATGACGTTTGGCACGGACGGGATGCTCGACAGGTAGATGGACGCGTAGTTCCCACCGATGTGTGGATTACCGAAATAGGCTTTGCGCCCAACGAAAATGGCATTACCGACCCGTCACTAGCCTCAGCACTAAAAGCCAAGACCACCGCTCGCTACTATACCTTTTATCTGAATAAAGGCGTTAACAAGCTCCATCTATATTCTGCCGCTGCTGGGAATCTAGGGCTGGGCATCATGCAAGACAACTTTTTGGAGTATGCGCGCAACCATAGCATCTATCCGCAAGACGATCGAGCCTATGTCTCGCCTGCCCTCAAGATCGCTGGCCGGATCGCGGCACAGATGAGACAGAATTTAGATCCTACTCTGACTCAGGCACGGCAACTTCAACTCGACGCTGTTTGCGATAACCACAACCATTTGCAATTTAGTGGCGATGGCACTGCCGCACATCCAAATCTATATAATCGCGACGTATTTGCCTTCTTGCCTTATCAAGTCAACAGTCGTCGCTTTGTCATTCCGTATTATGTGATGACCCGCGATGTTACCAAAGACTTGCCACCTGAAAAATTCACGATTCAAATATCCAAACTCAAAGCACAGGGGGCTACTGCCAGTGTTTACGATCCAATGTCCGATCTCAGTGTGCCTGTGACGATCGATCGTCGGGGTAGCAATTTCCTAAGTTTAACTTTGTCGGCAACAGATTATCCCTACTTACTAATTATTCAGGAACGGGAAAAATGAAGATCGGATCTTACTAGCTAGGACAAGAGATGAGTTTGTAATTTAGATATCGTAGGCAAAAGAAAATGAAGAAAACAATTAAAATTTATCGCCAATTTTATTCGAAATATCAATTATACATCAACGTTTTTATTTTTTCATGGGCTTTATTTGCTCTCAGCAACAATGGATTTGATAATTCCGAAGGTATATTTCATTACGAAGTTGCAGTTCAAATAGTTAAATATGGACAATTGGGTTTTGACATGCTACCGTCAGGAGTATTTCAATTTGCACCGAATGGCAAAGCTTATGCTTCTCACGAAATTGGTAATACTCTTTTTATGCTACCAACAGCATTTGTAAACATAATATTGGAGAATATTTTATCTAGATTTATCAGTTTAGATAAAATAGTGTTACTGCAAAATTTCATTCTATCCTTTCAAGCGGGTATTTATTCAGCAATTACAGCGACAACCTTCTTTGCGATAATACATGTTAGATTTTTAAAAGCAAAAATCCCTAGCTTTTTAGCAACATTATATCTCATGCTGACTACGTATTTCTGGGCTTATTCTCGCAACTTGTATGATGGTGTCTTATGCGCTACACTCTTGACATTATCTTTCTTTTTATTATTAACATATCGGCAAAAAAACAAGTCATGGTATCTAGTTGGTTGTTTTGTTTGTCTAGGATTTGCTTTCATAACTCGAATATCCATGATATTAGCTATTCTAGTAACTTGTGCTTACTTATTAATTGCTAATCGCTCAGAATTAGTAATACGGATTCAAGAATTTTCCTTAGCAGGATTAACACTTTTACCTTTCATCTTGTGGCAATGTTGGTACAACTACCTTAGAACAGGAATATTTTACCGATCGCCCGTACAAGCAGCAGTATATGCAGAGAATAACGCCTTAGACGGAAATATTTTGGTAGGAATAGCAGGGGTGCTGATTAGCCCTGGCAAAAGTATATTAATTTATGCACCTTTACTAATTATGTCCGCATACTTGTTTAATAAATTTTATCGAGAACATCAAAAAGAAGCTATATATATTGGTGCTTTGACAATACTATGGTTTATACTTCACGGTAGATTAAGAAGTTGGTATGGAGCTTGGGGATGGGGGCCGAGACACTACATTACTATTTTGCCTTTAATATTTTTACCATTTGCCATTAACATCGAGTATGTAATGAAAAAAATAACTTTAAGAATCACTGCCATAATTCTAGGAAGTTTCGGTTTTATGCTTGGGTTGTCTTCAATTATTTCTAATTGGCACTTTCGGATGGAGTATGCCAGACAGAACGGTTTAATGAGTGACAACATATTTATTTGGAGTTTTGGAGATAGCCAATCAATAGATATGCTGAAGGCTGCATTTGGCAATATTGTGCGGATACTAACCCATGCACCCATTATCACGATCGAAGATACATATTCTGAAGCTAATGAATATGCCAGCAGCACTGTAAATCTCTGGGCTAACTCTTTTATTCATGCAGGTATCCCTTGGTATATAGTAGTGATTTTAGTGAGTCCATTAATAATTTTGATGTATTTTTCAACCCGAAATATTCTTGCCCCTGAACGACAGTTATTCGATCCAGATAAATCAATACATGGAAGATAGTCTGATGAAAATTATAATATTTCGGTCAAAAAATTACTTATTCTTGCGAGAGTGTAAAGTCGATCGATTGCAATGGATGCGCTCTTAGCATTTCCGATAGCTTCATTAATCATTAATTATCTCCCCGATAGTTCTCAAGATTTATTTTGATTTCTGGATTTACTGTCTAACAATTATGAGCAAAGTGCCATGTCTTTTAAGGAGTCAACCCCACGCAACAGAATTAAATTCAAATTCTCAGCATACGTTCGTGAACTACGAGTTAAACAATGGACGAAGAACTTAATTATTTTTGCAGCCCCCTTGTTTGCTTTTGATTTTACCAACCGATCGCTATCGGGCAGCCTCATAGCATTCATTTTATTTTGTTGTGCTTCTAGCAGTTTCTATTTGATTAATGACATTATCGATGTGGAATCAGATCGCCTGCATCCAGTCAAGTGTCAGCGTCCGATCGCCGCAGGAACGATCGGTATTTCTGAAGCCACTACTGTCGCCATCATCCTCTTGAGCGTTGCTGCGATCGTTGGCTACAAAACATCATTCGGTTTAGGAACGGCAATTGTCGGATATGCCTTGTTGCAAGTGGCATATAACTTAAAGCTCAAGCATAAAATTTTTGTCGATGTCCTGGCAATCGCCGCTGGGTTTGTATTGAGAGCGTGGGGTGGAGCTGCCGCCACAAGCATTGGATTGTCGCAATGGTTTATCTTATGTACGGCGATGCTGGCACTATTTTTAGCTATTGAAAAACGCAAGGCAGAACTGCGACTTTCAGAAATAAAAGGTAGAAAATCTCGTGCGGTATTACATCGATATTCGCTACCGCTATTAAATAGAATGGAGAGCATCGTCACTAATGGCACGATTGTATTTTACAGCCTTTGGAGTGCTGGCCCTGCCTTCAAAGGAGCTACAACTTCGTGGATGATGTTGACAGTCCCGTTTGTCTTGTACGGGATTTTTCGCTATCAATTATTGAGCGATCCGCAGGAAATTGCACGGACTAATCCTTTATTGGAGCAGGGTGGTAAAACCGAGCGACCGGAAGAGATGTTACTAAAAGATAGGCCACTTTTACTGACAGCGATCGGCTGGCTCGTTACAGTATTTGCGATTCAATTATGCTATAAGCTTCAGTGGATTCATTAGTGTAGAAAGATGAATAAGAATCCGATCGTCTCATGCTTCCCAAATTTTCTCAAGCGAAATCTGCGTGCAGATCGCTATTGCAGCCGCTCGGATACTCTAGCGGCGATCGATCTCGATCGGCTGATAGACTCAGGCATCAAAGGCATCATTCTCGATCTGGATAACACGATCGTTTCCGAAGACGATCGCTATCTATCTCCCGACGCCATCTCCTGGATCGGGCTGGCAAAAACCTCAGGATTTAAGTTGTTTATATTATCGAATGGCAAGCGTCACTATCGAGTTCGATATTGGTCGGAGTATCTAGATATACCAGCACTTAGTCCCGCTCGTAAGCCATTTCCTGGTGCGTTTAACCGAGCACTAAGATCGATGCAGCTTGCTCCCGATCGCGTAATTGTCATTGGCGATAGTCTCCATACCGATCTTTTGGGTGCTTGGATCGTAGGCTGTCCGCACATTCAAGTGGCCTCATTACCTCATCCACCGCGATGGTGGGAAAAATTAATTGGCAAATATGTTCAAAATACCTACCCCAGCGGACAAGAACTATGGGAGTTCAAATCGTCAAATTACTTCAACAATAACTAATTTATGATGCCGAATAGTCCTAGCTTATTAATTTTATTTACAGTCGGTCTGAATACCTTAGCTCAGGCATTGCTAAAACTAGGTGCGGGTCAAAATCCTGTCAACCCCTATTTAGGTGGTGGAATCCTAGCTTATGGATTGAGTACTGTATTCTACGTGATGTTTTTAGGAAAGCTAAATTTGTCGATCGCTTATCCAGTCGTTATTGGTTTGACTGTCCTAGCAACCACCCTCGTCGGAGCTTTCCTATTAGGTGAAAAGGTCGCTCCTTTACACTGGCTGGGAATTGGTCTGATGTTGAGCGGCATCGGTGCGATCGCCTTTGGAAAACTTGTATGACATCACCAGCACAACTACTATTAGTGGGGTTAGGTTGGTTTCCAACCACTCCAGGCGGATTGGATCGCTATTTGTACGAATTGATGCAGCAATTAGTGGCAGAGGGCGACCGAATTGCCCTTTGCGGGAGTGGTTTACCAGAAACCAGCCATCAGGAAGCGATCTCCTTGATAAATTTAGCAGACCCCAAAGATCCTTTGCTCCAACGGTTGTATATCGCCCGTCAGCGATTCCGCGACCGACTATCGCAACTGCCCCGCCCAGATGCGATCAATCTCCACTTTGCGTTATATAGCTTTCCTTTATTACAAGATCTCCCCACTGGGGTACCGATTACTTTCAACTTTCAGGGACCTTGGGCATTAGAAAGTCAGCAGGAAGGTGCAAAGCCCTGGAACGTAGCTTTCAAACGTTGGCTCGAAGGTCGCGTCTATCGTCAGTGCGATCGCTTTATCGTCCTTAGCGATGCCTTTGGCGAAATTTTGCATCGAGAATATACAATTCCCTGGGAACAGATCCATGTTATCCCTGCTGGTGTCGATGTAGAACGTTTCCAAGCAAATTTGACTCGTCAGCAAGCGCGTGAAGCATTAGGCTTTCCCCCAGATCGCCAGATCCTATTTGTGCCCCGCCGCTTAGTCCAACGGATGGGCATCGATATCCTGCTCCAAGCGTTGGTTACTGTCAGATCTAAGGTTCCCGACGTCTGGCTGGCGATCGCTGGCAAAGGAGCTTTACGCCCTGTCCTAGAGCAACAAGCTCAGGAGTTAGGTTTGCAAGACCATGTGAAATTCCTGGGTTACGTCCCCGACGAGCAGCTTCCGATTGCTTATCAATCGGCCGATCTAACTGTCGTTCCTAGCCAATCGCTAGAAGGTTTCGGGCTAATTTTGCTAGAATCTCTGGCTTGTGGCACCCCTGTCCTTTCTACTCCTGTCGGCGGGATGCCAGAAGTACTGCGACCATTTCAATCCACATTAGTCACCGAGACTCCCACCGCCGAGGCGTTAGCCACTCGACTGATCGATTTGCTCACTGGCGCGATTCCCTTGCCCGATCGAGCTGCATGTCGTGCGTATGCTGTCAACAATTTTGATTGGAAAATTATCGCCCCGAAAGTCAGAGAGATTTTACTGATGCCAGTCGATTATTAGCGACGATCTTCACAGTTGGCAAAGATAGACATCGATCGCAATCGATCGCCTGAGATTGGATAGAGCGAGATTGAAAATCGATCGATTGTAAATGGTATTGGCACACCATTTACAATCGACTTGTAGTTGGAAAGTTCGCCAAACTATTTGGTATTCAAATTGGGCAAAATAAACGGATGTTTCCACTCGATCTAAATTTATACCCGTTACAGCAGAAAATACTCATGAGTGCTTAAAACCTAAAGAGCCTTTAATCTAAACCCTCCGCCGTTTCTCCATCTCCTTGCGCGATCGACTCCCGAACAGCTTGAGCCAACTCTGCGATCGAACATTGATACAACTGACACAAAGCCGCCGTCTTATCGATTGAGAGTGTCGGAATCGTGCGCCCCTTTTCCCAATTGCGTACCGAAGACTCAGCCACACCAATCCTACTCGCTACATCAACCGTGCGGAGCTTTACTCTGAGGCGCAGTTGTTTCATATTCATGCCAGTTACGTTATCCATTGAATTTAGCGCAATGGGTTGACGTTTAGATCTAGCATAATTATAATGAGTAGAACTAACCAGCGAATCGACTGCCAGGAAGAATCGCAATCACAAACGTCAACCTCTTGCGAGGTCAAAGTCTTATGATGACATGACAGCGCAGGCAATCGATAGTCTAAACGCATAAAAATCAGGTGATGCTAGCAGTATTTAACTACTGGCAACGCTGCTGCATCGAAATTAGAACTATGAAGGCATCGGAAACAGAGCATTTTCAGCAGATATCCCAATCGGCTTGGCAACAACTCCACCAAGCAATTATCGATCTGTGTCCCCAACACTTTTCAATAGCCGATGGCGAACAATTGACCATTCTCCTGATTCAGCAATTAAGCCATAACTTACAAGCCCAAAACCTAGCGGAGTTCTGGAATCATTGCCAAGAATATGGTGAATCAGTTGACAAGATCGCACTCGAACTGTCGAGATTACCGCCGACGCTTGAATTTGTCGATCGATTGCCCGTTAATTGCTTCAGCCCTGGAGCCTACGTTCGCTGGAAACCACTGCCAGAAGATGCTGACGAAACCGACACTGGCACGATCGTTGGTAGCTTCTATGCACCTTCCCAGCAAGGTTGGAGCTGGAGATATCTAGTCTTACTAGATCGATCGAGTTATAGTCGGCAGTTTTGTATCGCTGATACCGCCTGGGAATCGGATTTAGAGGGATGGCAGCAACAGCAATGCCACTGAATATTCCTCGTAGATTGGGGCAACGAGAAATCGACTTAATCGAGCAACTCGCTCACTGCCACTTAGAAATGACTCCCCGCCAATTTGAAGCTAAATGGGATGTCGATCGCTCTCAAATTGCCGCTTTATGTCATTGTTCCTTGGGAAATGTCAAGCGGTGGTTCAGGACTGATGACAACTACCGATCGCCAACCAAATACCATCGACGTTATCTCGCGCTCTCAGATTTGTATTTAGAGCACTTCGAGCGATTACCCCTAGAACTCCAGCAACTAATTTGTATCGAGCGATAGGTCGAATCTTTACAAAAAAGGATCGTTCCGATCCTAGTTAGGGCTTGCTGAATTAGTCCCTGATGCTGTTCTAAAGCCTGAACTCCTTGCTAAAAAATGGTTTTGTTGCAAATATTCTCACTCGATCGCCAGATTCAAGAGAGCGAGTAGATGCCATCATTTCATTGCCGCGATCGCAAACTCAGAAAACGAAACATCGCAAAATTGATTGCACCACTGCCGAAAAAGAGTATGAGCAATTACTATTCCCTGTCTGTGCCATCTTCAACTATGTCCAATGGCGCGAAGGATTTCAGAAATACTGGAACTATGAGCCAGAGAAACTAGCACTCGCCCGACAGTTTGAATTAGAAATTGTCAAAAGATTCGAGCATTATCAACTTCCCATTATTCAATTGCGCCCAGAGCTGTCGAAGGTAGCCGTTTGTCAGATCTTTGAAGATATGCACGAAATGCCTACTCCGATGACCTTCTTCGACCTCATAACCGCCTGTTTTGCCGCAGAAGACTTCTCACTGCGCGATCATTTTGATGGTGTCAGTCAGCAGTTATCCAAATTTGGAGTACTTCAGGGAGTGCGGAATACTGATTGGTTGTCAGCAGTGACTCTAGTTGCTACTTACCATCGTCGAGAGCGAGTGCTGAAGCAGAATCCGCTCGTAACCCAATTACCAACGGTAGGCTGCGGTCGTCAGAATATTCTCAATTTGGAATTAGCGGATTATCAACAATTTGCACCGCTGACATTAGCAGGTTTCGAGCAGTCTGCAAAATTCTTGCATAGTTTAGGATTCGTCCATCCTGAAGATATTGCTTATCCCAGTCAGTTACTAGCTCTAGCCTCAGTACTAGCAATTGTCGGATTGCCTAACGATCTGGGGCGCACTCAATTAGAACAGTGGTGGTGGTCGTGTTCGTTTGGAGAAGTCTATAATAACTGGCAAAACAAATGTACGGCTAGTGATACGATCGAGATTCCCCAATGGTTAGCTGGCGGAAATACTCCGAGTAATCTCGATTCGGCACATTTCAATCGGGAACGATTATTGCAAGTGACCCGACGACAGGGGGCAATTTACAAGAGTTTGAATGCACTGTTACGCAAACAGGGTGCGATCGATTTTGTCTCTGGGGAAGTACTGCGGGATGTCAAAGCATTCGATGGTGAGATTGAGTCTCATCATGTGTTCCCCGAAGCTTGGTGCAAGCAGCAGGGGATTCCGGCAGCTCGATATAATTGTCTGCTGAATCGGACTCCATTGAAAAGAGATACTAACCGTTTTATCGGTTTTCAGCCGCCATCAGTGTATTTAGCTCGATTGGTAGTGTAATTTTGAGGTAATGTCACTTCGCTTTTTTAGCTCGCCCTTGGTGGACAACCATTTGGGAGAACGATTTACCACAGCGGGAACAGGCACCTTCCTCCCACTCTGCTGGGACGTTAAAAGATTTTTTGCACTTAGGGCATTTCGACAACAAATACAATCCGTGGCGATCGCAGGCATTAACTCCCTTAAACTGCCACTCAATGAGGTGACAAGGGGTATCTATATAGCAAGCGGCGCATAGGCAAACTGTTTTAGGCGGTTTCATCGCTTGGTCTGAGGAAGGCAGCATTTGAGCTAGTCGATCGGCACTAACCTCAACAATTTCTCCTAGTACTTCCAATTCCCGATTAGTAGGAAACAACGGTTTCAAATACAGCTTCTTCCACCGCGAGACTCCAGCTTTAATCCCAGTTACACGACCAATTTGGTATGTTGTCCAAACATTGGCTCGTTCAAAACGACCCAAGAAATGACTGATACTTTCTCCTGGATAAGGTTCGACTCTCTCTAATTTAATTTCATGAAATTCATTAACGGTTATAAAATCCAAATCAGCTCCCTTAATTTAGTGCATTGTCACTACGAGGATAGCTACCTTGAATAGTTTCAATTATTGATTTATCTATTTTAGTTTTCTTCAAAATTGTTTTGGCGTTGATTTTAACAATTCTTTCCTCAGTTTCTAAAGCTTTAAGAATCTTATAATAAATCTCATTAAGCTTGTTTTTGAGTAATTTTTTCGCAGCATTTCTGAGTATCTTATCCAATGAGCCTAGATCTCCAAGGGTCATCGTTTCTAGCTCGACAAATAGCTCTTTATCGATTTCGGCTTTGCTGGAATCCACATTATTTTTCTGATATTTTAAAAGCGGAACCGTTCTTCCAGTATTCAGAGGGTCTGGCATCTGGATGTAATATTTTCCCCAGAGCTTTAGAATTTCCTTCAGCTTGTCACCAGTGAATTCTTCAAAGAAAAAGGTATTGGAAAAACGCCGCTTAAACTCTTTGTCTTTTTCTATTAATGAGTCTAATCGATTACTCGTCCCAATTACAATTGGAATAACTTTCAGATCGTCATCATCATATAAATTCCTAACTGTTTTAAGTGCGTCATAGTGAAGATCGTGAGCTTCGTCAATGAGAATCGCTCGAACTTTGTACTGTTTTAAAAACTTCTTGACTCGCTGTTTTAATTGCATTGAAGTTCCACTAGTTGGCTTTTTGAGGGCGATTAAAATTAGCTGAAGAAATTGAATGGCCGTACGCTTTTTATCACCAATCTCTATATAAAGCATGGGAATTTCAGGAAGTTGATTTGTATTCTCCTGATTTGATTTAAACTCCTGCTGACAAAACTTGCAGGCACAAGTTTTGCCAACGCCAGTTTCACCTATTGCCTTGCCAGGTTCTCTCATTTCCACTCGATCTCGTACCCAAGCAATAAAGCTGGATA
Organism: Chamaesiphon sp.; assembly: GCF_041737865.1. NCBI lineage: Bacteria > Bacillati > Cyanobacteriota > Cyanophyceae > Gomontiellales > Chamaesiphonaceae > Chamaesiphon > Chamaesiphon sp. Next base: position 2,482 of record NZ_JBGSQZ010000202.1, on the reverse strand, counting down.
CCTGATCGAGTTTCAAAATTTCAGTTTCAGCTTGGATTTGGATGATAGCTGCAAACATGCCATTAATGACTGTTGTTAACTCATCCAATTGTTCCTTTGGATTAGAGAGTGCAGCGATGACGGAATGCAATAGCTCTTGAGTTAATTTGAGATCTGCTCTAGAGAGAGTATCAATAGCAGATCGCAGTCGATCGTGTGATACAGATTCTTTTGGTTGGGTAAGAACATCGATCGCATCCAACTGTTGCGATCGCAAAGTAACTGTTGGCATAAGTCTATCAAGAAACGCAAATGGTGTTAACGGAATTTACTGTAGGTCATACGTTCTATCGTGTGCTCGACTTCGTAGGAATAATCCTCATCATCCTCATCAGCATCGTCTTCGTCAACAATTGGTTGAGGTGGAGATAGGGTTACTTCGAGGGAGACAGACAGTTGCTCTACCTGAGGTTTCGATCCACTGTTGGCTAGAGCTATCGATATATCATCTAGGTATGACTCTTTCACCACAGGTTTGGAGGCATTCCTGTGACGGTCCTCCTCATAACGAGCTGGAGCGGGATTGACCTTTGCATCCTCAACGTTGCGGCGATCGCTTCTTGTTAAATTCTGCTTGCTGGCGAAGAGTTTTCTACGGCGGATAGTTTCTTCTCGAATAGCGACATTATTGATCTGTTTACCAGCTAATTTGAGCTTTTTAACAGAGTGTCTGACATCTTCAAGTGATAACCGATCTGCTTCTAGCCCAACAGCGCGAGCGCGAGAGATGAACTTTTCTCGGCCATCTCGGTGACTGTAAACCAACAGCATCGTAATATCCCTGGGGTCAAATTTTAAAAAAACATCATTGCCAACGTGTTGCCCTAAGTACTCCCCTTTATAGAGTAGATTCTCAAACTTGATATAGCCACCGTCGTAAACAACACGCTCATTTGTTTGCATCAGACAAATGTCGAGTTCTCGTGGTTTAATTACCGCAGGTGGAGTCTGTAATCCAGCCTCCCACCGTTTCATGCGACTTTGTTCGGGCGCGAAAGGGTTGGCTCTGGTACGCGGATCGGGTTTTTGATTATAGTTATCAACAAGATATCCAACTAAAACCATGTCTAAATCTCGCAGCGTCATTTTGACAACCTTTGCAATATCTTTTGGACGCTTTTGGACATTAGGACCCGTGTAAGCTGGAGCTTCACTCAAAAGTTCGCTTACAGTACGGAAAGGACGCTCGACAATTCCACCTTGAGAGGGCTGTTCTCGACGTTTTGCTTCAAAGCCTAGCTGATCGCCCACGTACACCAAGAAATTAAAGTCTTTACCACCATCTGTATAGATGTATCGAGGAGAGCCACGCGTTATCCAACTACATCTTAGCTGGTATTCTGGAGCATATTGCTTGGGTAGCATCGCGTGTCGCAAAGCTAGGGCAACCACCAGAGAACTGGGTGCTTTGAATCCTAGTCGATACCCCACAATGCAACGTGAGTAGCAATCAATGACTGTCGTGAGAATCGGACGACCAATCTCCACACCATCCTCATCAACAAGTAATATATCTGCTTTAGTGTGATCGATTTGCCAAACTTGATTGCTGCGAGTGACGGAGATATTCTCCTGGTCGCGAGTTCTGAGAATTAAGGTATCACCGTGCCATCCGGGACTGCGACTACTTTTTGCGGTATTGTTGCTCTCTTCAATTGGCTTCAACCAAATTTCTACGGTTCTAGTACAGGGGGGTTGACCGTATTCCCGCCAAAACTCGAATGCTACGAGCGACTGCTTCTGCTCCTCAAGTTTCATGATGCACTTATGCACTTCCTGTGTATCCAGCTTTCGTTTCCGTAGCTCAGAGAGCTTAGTCTTTAGGTCTGAGATTTGTGTCTGAATCTCACGCCTGTGCTCGTTACAAATCTCCTTACGTTCTTCAATTAACCTTGAAAGTTCTAGATCGAGTTCTTCCTTAGCAAAGCCTGCTGCCTCCAATCTGGCGACTTCATCTGACAACTCCAGCTTCACATACTCATAAATCTGGTCTTCAATATGGCTCACAGCTTGAGTACGAGTCATTAATTTGTCACCTTTGTTCCCTCCCTCGTAAATCTTGAGACTTAGGTTATACCAATATTCGCTCCGACGAGATTGGCCAACATCTGCTCTTTTTGCTTTGAAGAATGAAGCCGTACCCAACTCAATCCAGTCTTGAAAAATACGTCTGACTTGGCGGGTCGATTTCTTTAGCCTCTTTGCTCCTTCTCTAAGTTGTTCACAGAATAAGTTACGGTTGTGTCGTGCGGCTAATAGGTTACGGATGACATCTCGTTTTAACTTTTGATCGTCTGTCAATTGGACGCATTTGAGTTGCGAGGAAGAAGGCTAACAGAAGATCGTTTACCGAACTTGCTAATTGACATTAAAAATATAGTGGATGGTCAAAGCCAAACAGATCCAAAGTTTAAGACAAATCGTTTATACACTCGAATTAGTA
>NZ_JBGSQZ010000035.1:0-6089 GCF_041737865.1 Chamaesiphon sp. | reverse complement strand
TGCATATTGTTGTTTCAGTTGTGAAACAGTGGGTGCAATATTTTTGCAAGCAGGACACCAACTAGCGTAAATATCCACAACTACTGGTTTGCCTTGCAATTGTTGAGCGAGTGGCCCACCAACAGAACTTGCAGAACTACTATTCTTAGCAGCACAAGGATTAACTTTCGAGGCACAAGGATTGGCAACAGAGCTAGATGAATTGACTGCTACAGCTCCCAAGCTAAGTAGAGAGATAATCGCAAAAGTAGCTAGAGACTTAATTTTCATGATTTTTCCTAGATAGAAGAAAGTAAACTGAATCAAACAATCGAAAGATCCTGAGTCCGAACATGGATATGCCGCGATCGAACTTTACAGGATGGTTGTCTAGTTTGAAGTGGCTGCCTGACATATTAGGCGAGTTGCCTATGAACTTAATTAAAAGAGATGAAGATGAGTCGGAGATGAAGATGAGATGGAGATTGAATAAAACTTGAAATATGTTAAAATCTTTGGAACGCTGCGGGATAACCAACTCGCTGGCACCGATAACGCCTCGTAATTTTGAAGCAGACTTCTGAGATTGCGGCTTACTGGCACGAATATGCAAAAAGTTTATAGTAGTAGGCTGGGTTGAGGAACGAAACCCAACAATCCCATTGTTTGAGAATCGGATATATATCGTTGTCGAGGGGGAGTCGAGATCCTATCGGCTCCCCCTCGATCTAAAATAGAAAGGCACAGTTGAAACGAGGTCAAACCTATGGCAGTTCGCCAACGACGTTACAGCAAAGAAGAGTTGGCTCAACGTGGGCAAGAACTCTATGAGTCTGGCATTCGAGAACAAGTCGAAGCGGGAAATGATGGTAAAATTGTGGCGATCGACATCGAAACCGGAGCCTTTGAGGTCGATGAAAATGTCGTGCCAGCAACTAATCGCCTGTTTGAACAATACCCCAACGCTCAACCGTGGGTGATTCGGATCGGATATCGTGCTGTGGATCATTTTGGGGCAAGGAGTCTGAAGAAAAATCCATGATTTACGGAGTAGTAAATTTACAGCGAGAAGCAACGCTTCCGCTTGTTGTTGGTAACACAAACAAGCAACAGAAAGTGGTTGATACCGTTATCGATACAGGCTTTAGCGGATTCCTATCTTTGCCATCTTCAATTATTACTGCCCTGGATTTACCTTGGAGTGCCTCGGATATTGTTACATTGGGTGATGGCAGCGAAACCCTGTTCGACTTATACACTGCGAATGTAATTTGGGATGGGCAGTACCGCGAGATTTATATCGCAGAATCAGAAACGGAACCCCTGTTAGGAATGGCATTGCTTTACGGTTATCGATTGCAGGTTGATAATATTGAGGGCGGTATCGTCAAAATTGAAGAACTGTGATTCCGCACAATATCTATCATTTGGTGCAGCACTTGGCAAGTTACCAAGTTTGAGTCGATCGAGAATTATCGGTCTTCATCAAAACTTTATCTAGGCATCAGTTCTGACTCATCTAAATTCCCCATATTCCACTTACACTAGGAGCTAGAGCGGATGAGCTAGGAATAAATATAGGCGAGAGCAGATGTCAGATTGCGATTGGTTAGTTACAAATGAGAGTCAATGCGTGCCTTTAGAAGGTAAAGCACAATCGATCGCGACCAAAACATATTGGGCGGAAAAACCTTATCGGCTCCATCGCTTTCTCACTGATGTTGAGGATATTATTTGGCACGAAAGTGACGATCGAGTGCGGCTCCAAAAAATCTGTCCGTTAGTCCGCAGATTACTTAATAGCTCGGAATGGATCTTATCTAACTTTTCGCTCCCCGATCCTGAAACTGGGTGGTCGGTTCAGCTTCATTATGACGAACCCGATTTCCCGATTACCGTTCAGACCGTAGCTTGGGCACCCCAGAGCGTTTCCCCCATTCACAATCATGCTACGTGGGGGATTGTAGCGATGCTGGACGGACAGGAGCAGAATACCTTCTGGAAACGATCGCCGACATCAGAATTCCCCGATCTCATCGAGCAAACCGGATCGCACCTGCTGACTCCTGGCGATATTCTCTGCTTGATGCCAGAGGCAATTCACCAAATTAAAGCGATTCCGCAAAGCGGACGCGATGCGAACGGTGATGAACCAACGATTAGCTTTAATGTCTATGGCGTGACTGACTACGATCGACGCTGTGAATTTAATTTAGCACAGCAAACTGCGGCTATTTTCTAATGCACCATTCATTCATCAAAGCGATCGGCAATTTATTTGGTCAGCGAATTTCACCGACTTCGCTCCAATTTCGTTTGAGTGTCGAATCGATCGCCATCGCGATCGTTAGTTTGAGTTGTGTCTCCCTTTGGGCTGGTTGGAGAATGGAGCAAACATTGATTACCACCAATAAGCAGCTCCTAGAATATATCGCGACTCGCTTTCCCGAACAAGTGGAAATGTATATGGAGACTGGCGGACTGACGGCGGGGATCGATCGCACAACCAAAAAGGTGGCGACTTCTGGATTAGCGATTTTAGTCCAGAGTCCCGATGGGCGGCTGCTGGGTAAGTCTGCAAATAATGATTCGGCTCCCGACAATGCCCAAATTATTGAAGCGATCGCGGTACCGACAACTCCCCAAATAATTCAGTTTCGCGGTCGGTCGATCGTCCTGTGCGGCAACAATTTGACAATTAATAGTAAAGTAGTTGGGAAAGTTTATCTTTCCAAAGATATTACCACCGAACAGAATAACCTCAATCAGAGTATCTATGGTTTGGCGATCGTCAGTATTTTGGCAACCGCGATCGCGATCCTCGCGATCGTTCACCGCGTTCGCAAAACTCTAGATCCACTTGCCCAAATTAGCCATATTGCTAGTGTGGTATCGATCGAAGATCTCAAATCATCTTCACTGCAACTCGATCGCGCACCCGATGAAATTCAAGGATTAGTCAAAGCTTTTAATCAGATGCTGCTGCGATTATCCGCAACTTGGGAACAGCAACGTCAATTTGTGGGCAATGTATCGCACGAATTACGCACACCATTGACCACGATCGGCGGCTATCTCCAAAGTTTACTGCTCAGGGGCGATAATCTTAGTACTTATCAGCAACAAGCGATCGCCACCGCTAGTGCTGAAACCACGCGTACCATTCAAATGCTCCAAGACTTGCTAGACTTAGCCAGAGCTGATAGTGGCAATTTGCACTTTCGTCAAAGTCCGGTATTTCTCAATACATTGCTAGTCGAAGTAGCTGCTATGAGCGAAAATGTCAGCGGTCGATCGGTGAAACTACTACCAACCGATTATGATGTTGTCGCTTTAGCCGACCAAGATCGACTCCAGCAGGTATTAATTAATTTAGTGGATAATGCAATTAAGTACTCAGCAGATGCTGTCGAGATTAAACTCGAAACTAGAGACAATCTGGCGATCGTCCAGGTGTGCGATCGGGGGATTGGGATTCCATTAGAGCATCAAAGTCGGATTTTTGAGCGGTTTTATCGGGCTGATGGAGCTGAAACTCGCTCTAGGGAAGGTACTGGTTTAGGACTAGCGATCGCCAAAAGTTTAATTGAAGGCATGAATGGTAAGATTACGCTGCGATCGAAACCCGCTCTCGGTTCTATGTTTACGATCTCTTTACCTGTTTGGACTCAGCCATGAACGATCGCATTTTAGTAATTGAAGACGATCGCAAGTTATCAGAATTTATCGCCGCCGAATTAACTTTAGAAGGTTATCAAGTTACTGTAGCTAACAGTGGTTTCGAGGGCTTGTCGATCGCCCGCGAGACTCCGCCAGATCTGATTATTTTAGATTGGATGCTGCCGGAAATATCGGGATTAGACGTGTGTATGCGGCTGCGAAATACAGGCTGTGAAATACCAATTATCATGCTGACTGCCAAAGATGAAATACCCGATCGCGTCACGGGTTTAAATGCTGGAGCCGATGACTATCTCACCAAACCTTTTAGCATTGCCGAATTGCTTGCCAGAATTAATGCCAGACTCCGGCGGATGTATCCTCCAGTCTCTGACAAATTGCAATTTCAAGATCTCACATTGAATCGACTATCTCGCGAAGTTTATCGTGCCGAAAACAAGGTAGAACTAACTGCTAAAGAATTCGATCTGCTGGAGTTTATGTTACGCCATCCCCAGCAAGTATTGACCCGCGAACAAATCCTTGAAGCAGTATGGGGTTATGAATTTGTTGGCGAATCAAATATCATCGAAGTCTACATTCGCGCGCTGCGGATCAAATTAGAAGTAAGTAACTCTAAGCGACTCTTGCATACAGTGCGTGGCGTTGGTTACGTCCTACGCGATCGGGGTTGAGTATTTTTTGCGCTGCTAAATTTGGGTATGAAACACCCAAATAACTCGATCGATTAATTGTCATGATTTATACAGAAAGCTTTATTTAATATCCATCCTATCTTCATCTGAGACTCATTTTTCTGAACTTTAATCTACTGTAATGCGAAAAATCTTGCTGTGGCTGGTAAATCTCGATCGGGCAAGGTGTTAGCGTTATTGACGCTCGCGCCTCCAGTGAGTAGGATTGCCCCATTCCAGCATTAATTTTTTTAGCAGTCACGATCGCATCATTACTCACAAAAAAACCATGCAAACTCAACTCACAATTGAAGTCGAAAATCTGGCACCGACTAAAGGTACCTTGCTCACTCCTGTTTGGTTTGGATTCCATAATGGTATGTTCGATACATACGATCGCGGTCGCCCTGCTTCTCTAGGGGTAGAGCGAATTGCTGAAGATGGTAACGTTAGCGTTATCGGCGCTGAGTTTCGACAGTCAGGATTTGGAACTGTTGCTGGAGTGGTTACTGGGCCATTAGTAGGTGCGCCTGGTCCGATCGATCCGGGTGAAACAGGCTCTTTTACCGTAACTTTAGATGCCAGCAATCCCAACAGTCGCTATTTTAACTTTGCTTCGATGATCCTGCCTAGCAATGACTTTTTCATTGCCAATGGTAACGAGCGCGCCCATGAAATCTTTGATGCCAAAGGCAACTTTCTCGGTGCCGATTTCACTGTGCTCGGCAGTCAAGTTTTGGATGCTGGTACTGAAGTCAATGACGAAATCCCCGCAAATACTGCCTTCTTTGGACAGTCAGTACCAAATACAGGTACTGTCGAAAACGGCGTAGTTCGCGCTGCGACTGGATTTATTCCAGGTGGTGCAATTTTGAGCGATCCCCGATTTGTCAATGCTGACTTTACTGCTCCTGACTACAAAATTGCTCGCTTTCGGATCTTCAATACCATCAATGGTACTGATGCTGACGACAACCTCTCGGGCACCAAACAAGACGATTTGATTAACGGTGGCGCAGGTGACGATAAGTTGTTTGGCGGCGCAGGTAACGACAAGTTGTTCGGTGGCTTGGGAAATGACACTCTCAACGGCGGTATTGGCGACGATATCTTGTTCGGTGGTGAGGGCAATGACACCCTGCTTGGTGGGGCTGGTGACGATCGCCTCTTCGGCGGTACTGGCTTCAATACTTTAACAGGTGGTGCTGGTCGCGATGTGTTTGGACTCGCTGCGGGTGCTGGTTTCGATACCATTACGGACTTTAACCTGGGCAGCGGCGATCGGTTAAGTTTGGCCAGTGGTTTGAAATTTAGCGATTTGACCATTTCTGGATTCGGTCGGAATACGGTGATTAGCTTTGGCAGTGATGAGCTGGCAATTTTGAAAAATGTCAGTGCTGCCAGCATTACTAGTACTGCGTTTGCCTAAACCACTTAAAAAATAGTTGTTATAGCTCAGATCTAGATTTGAGAGTTCGGCATCTTGCTCGATCGATCGAGCAAGATGCCCGAAATCATCAGTAAATGTATCCAGCACTGGATAATCATCTATTGGAAGATATTGGTTCTCCTGCTATTTTGGGGAAAACGCCCAAATTACATGTTAATACAATGTTGCCTAATGCTCCTTTAACCTGCTTGGTGCAACTAATGCTGGTTGTTGATGTGGTGGCTTCATCATGTTGGTGTTCCCGATCGATATACCTCAAGCTGTGCCCGTAACTGAGCGACTTCTTGCGCCAGATCCAGCACGAT
>NZ_JBGSQZ010000032.1:0-35977 GCF_041737865.1 Chamaesiphon sp. | reverse complement strand
CCCCTTTCTAAGGGGAGGGAGTAGAGCCCCACATTGATAAGGGGGAGTTGGGGGGGTAAGACGGGATTTCGATTGCAATAGAGATTTACTCTTACAATTTCGCTATCAACTATCAACTATCAACTATCAACTGCCTAATTTGCTGCTTCCGACATCTCGATCGTCCGACCATCATAATCCTTAACCAAAAAGTTTAGCGGCTTCTCATTCCGAATTTTGTGCTTGACACCACGAGTTTGAATCCGCATCAATATCTGTTCCAGACACTCTCGATCGAAACAAACGTGTCGCTGGCGATTTTTTTCACCCAGACTAGTCCCAGTGATAACGTGTAGTTGGGAGTTTTTCTTGAGTTGATACCACAATCCTTCCGAACCTTTCATCCCTCTGACGCTGGCTCTACCCATGGGAGCGGCTAAATACATCGGATCGATACCCGCAGTCCCGATCGTCTGCTCGTAGTCATAATAGTAGTGCAACGGGATTTGAGCGATCGGCAGATTCAACAATCCTTCATACAAATCCTGGGCAATTTGGAGATCGGACACCATCACCGTGTATACCTTGGGGGCACTAGAGAGAAACAGCCACATCGCCCCAGCGTAGGCTGCAAGAAGCATCACCATGATACCTTGGGTCGAGAACAGGCTATCTAGAGGCATAAAATCGATAGGGCTAGGATTAGGTATATGTTAACAGTTTGGACTAATAAACTGTCACTGAATCGATCGAAATTCAGCCATTAGCCTAATTTCGATTGAAGAGCGATGCCCAAATTGCTCCTACTCCCTCCCCTTTATAAGGGGAGGGCTGGGGTGGGGTAAAGATCTACGAGCGAATAAAAGACAATCTTAGACAAATGCACGTTCGTCTGGTATGATAAGAGTTCTGTGAATTTTTTCAAACCACATGAAAGCTCAGGAAATTATTCGCTCGATCGAAGCGGAATATCTAAAATCCGATCTGCCTACCCTTCACGTGGGCGATACCGTCCGAGTGGGCGTAAAAATTCAAGAAGGTAACAAAGAACGGGTTCAGCCCTACGAAGGCATCATTATTGCTACTCGTAACGGTGGAATCAACGAAACTATTACTGTTCGTCGTGTCTTTCAAGGTATTGGCGTGGAACGGGTATTCCTGTTGCACTCACCCAAAATTGATAGCGTCAAAGTAATTCGTCGTGGTAAAGTCCGTCGCGCGAAACTGTTTTATCTTCGCGATCGTGTCGGTAAAGCAACTCGTGTCAAACAGCGGTTCGATCGTCCCTTGTAAGGATAATCGATTGCTACTGTGTACGGCAAGTTTGACTAATTTTGAGTGTCCTGACCATAAACTTCAGTTTTATACTATACTGAGTTGCAGGGTCAGGAATATCACTCTAGCAACATACATGCGTCCTTAGTTCAGTTGGTAGAACGTTGGTCTCCAAAACCAAATGTCGGGGGTTCAAGTCCTCCAGGGCGCGTAAATTAGGTCTTAGGCTTTAGGCTTTAGGTTAAATACAAAGAGGGTAGGCTCTACTAATGTAAGGTCATATTTTTACATGAAGATAGTCATCGATCGCTATCTAGATTTCTAAAGCCTAAAGCCTAAAACCTAAAGCCTAAAACCTACAGCCTACAGCCTAAAACCTAAATCCTAAATCCTAAAACCTAAAGCCTATCCTTACAGCCTTCACAGGGGCCGAGCGGACGAACTGCACAGCGAAGCAGGGTCGATCGAGCATTATACTGACAAGTAGCATCACCAATTATCCATTGACCATCGACTAGACTCTGTTCGTCAGGGCGAATTGCCGATTGTACGTACACAGCAACTTTGTTTAACTTGTAACGACCAAACTGTAAGTGATAACGGTGACGACGTTCCAAGACAGTATAAGTCCTGCCATCTACATCGAGATAGTTACCTGGTTGTGGAGTCCAATCCAACTGGATTTTAGCTAGTATTTCTTCCGACTGGGTCAAAATTACTTCGGTGAGTAAAGACTCTGCTTCCCTCATTAAATCTCCATGATGAGCATCGAACCCTATTTTAACGCTTATTTAGGACTAAATTCTCATTCAGAAAACCTAACTCCAGCCATAAGTTAATAACCTTTAACTTATGTAGCCTTTTTGATAACTAGCATCAGAGCCTGCGGTAAAATAAGCTTTGATTCTAAGTTTTAGCAAAACTAAAGCTTTATCGTTGGGAGGAAGATCGTTTATGTCTCATAGCGTCAAAATTTATGATACCTGTATTGGCTGTACTCAATGCGTTCGGGCTTGTCCTACGGATGTATTAGAGATGGTACCCTGGGATGGTTGCAAGGCTCAACAAATTGCCTCTTCACCACGCACGGAAGATTGTATCGGTTGCAAACGGTGTGAAACTGCTTGCCCGACAGACTTCCTGAGTATCCGTGTCTATCTAGGTGCGGAAACCACTCGCAGTATGGGTTTAGCCTACTAATCCCCAGTTGTGACTGGAGACTAAGAGTGCATTATGCTGCTTTTAGTCACTAGTCACTAGGGAATTAGGCTTTAGGCTTTAGGCTTTGGGCTTTAGGTTTTAGGGCATGAATCGAAATTTTTAGTGATTTTCGCATTGGTTGTTATATTCGATCGCCAGTTGGGTAACTATAGTAGTAAAGTGATGTCAAGCTCAACAGTAGTGAGTCTGCCATGAAAACACCAAAACTAAGCTAGCCGTTGCGGGAGAATTAAACTGTATGTGTGGAATTGTTGGCTATATTGGCACTCAACCAGCCCAATCCATTCTAGTCTCAGGATTAGAAAAACTAGAATACAGAGGTTATGACTCCGCTGGGGTAGCAACCATTGTTGAAGGAAATCTCGACTGTATTCGCGCCAAAGGTAAACTGCACAACCTGCGCGAGAAAATAGAATTAGCAACGAGCCACTCACCCATCGGCATTGGACATACACGCTGGGCAACGCATGGTAAGCCAGAAGAATATAACGCCCACCCCCACACAGATACCCAGCGACGGCTGGCGGTGGTGCAGAACGGTATTATTGAAAACTATCGCGAACTGCGCGAAGAATTAAAAAAGCAAGGACATGAATTTCGATCGGAAACTGATACCGAAGTCATCCCTCATCTAATCGCTCAATGTTTTGCAGATGGTGCCGACACCTTGATGGTAGCAGTGCAACAAGCCGTCCACAAATTATCTGGGGCATTTGCGATCGCGGTAATTTCCGCCGACTATCCAGATGAACTAGTTTTAGCCAGACAGCAAGCCCCCCTGGTAATTGGCATCGGCGAAGGTGAATATTTTTGTGCATCTGATACACCCGCGATCGTTCAATATACCCGCACCATCCTACCCTTAGAGAATGGGGAGATGGCACGACTCACCAGAGACGGCGTAGAAGTCTATACCTTCGCAGGCGAGAAAGTAAACCGCACCCCGCGCACGATTACCTGGAATCCTATTGCAGTTGAGAAACAAGGTTTCCGCCACTTCATGGCAAAAGAAATCTACGAACAACCTGCCGTAGTTCGTACTTGCTTGGAAGCATATCTAGATTTAGACTGGACACCAGCAAGTAGTAAATCCCCATTTAAACTCGATTTACCCGCATCCATCTACCAAGATCTCGAAAACATCCAAATCGTCGCCTGTGGCACCAGCCTCCACGCCGGAATGGTTGGCAAATATCTGATCGAAGAACTCGCCCAAATTCCCACCGCGATTCAATATGCGTCCGAATTTCGCTACTCACCCCCACCACTAGTTCCCAATACTCTCACCATCGGCATTACCCAATCGGGTGAAACCGCCGATACCTTAGCCGCCGTCGAGATCGAAAAATCTCGCCGCCAAGACAAAGATCCCAAATACCACTCCCGCCTCCTCGCCGTCACCAATCGCACCGATAGTGCCATCACCCGCGTCGTCGATTGTGCGATCGACACCCACGCAGGTATAGAAATCGGCGTAGCCGCCACCAAAACCTTCATGGGTCAACTGATGGCGTTTTACTTCCTCTCGCTCGACCTTGCCCATCGTCGCGGGACTATTACCGTCGATCGACTATCCGAAATCATCGCTGGTTTGAAAGTCCTCCCATCCCAAATCGAAGTCATCCTAGAAACCCAAGAAAAATACATCGAAGAACTCTCCCATAGCTTCCTCGATACCCACGATGCCATCTTCCTCGGTCGCGGCATCAACTTCCCGATCGCCCTTGAAGGTGCCCTAAAACTCAAAGAGATCAGCTATATCCACGCCGAAGGCTATCCCTCTGGCGAGATGAAGCACGGCCCGATCGCCCTCCTCGATGCTAAAGTACCCGTAATTGCGATTACCATGCCAGGGAAGGTATACGAAAAAGCGATTTCAAATGCCCAAGAAGCCAAAGCGCGAGATTCACATTTGTATGGGGTAGTTGCAGCAAGTGATAAGGATGCAGCGGAAATATTTGACAAGGTTTTACCTGTGCCAGATGTCGATGAATTATTATCACCAGTATTAACAGTTATTCCAATGCAATTGATGTCATATCACATTGCCGCAATGCGCGGATTAGACGTAGATCAGCCTCGTAACCTTGCAAAATCTGTAACTGTTGAATAGTTCAGAGAAAGCCATTTTACAGATTGTGGAAACACAATAAAGTCGCGTAATAACTAATAAAGTTGCGTAATAACTAATAAAGTCGCGTATAATGTCTGTATATGGAAATATCATATGCAGATTTTTTATGCCCAGAAGCAAAAGAGATTGGACAGAGGAGAAACGAGATCGATACATGAAGGAAGGTCGAGGACAGAGAAGTGGTCGAGACTACAAGCCTTGGATTGAGGTTTCGGATTTTTCTTCTAGCGGTCGCGTGTCGAGAGATTTAGGATGGAAGACCAATCGAGCACACTACTTCATGTCTGACGGGGAGACACGGCTGTACTACTTATTTGAGTGGTCAGATCGGATCGTTGATATTCGAGAGCAGTTTCCATTACTCGATCGAGAGTTGTGCTTCAAGATTGCTGAAGAGATGGGGGTTGAGTATCCTAAAGATCCAAAAAGTGGTGCCCCCTATGTATTGACTACTGACTTCTTGCTAACCGTCATCCGTGATGGTAAAAGGGTTGATGAGGCAAGAACATTTAAACCCTCCAAAAGCTTGAACGATAAACGAACCGCACTGAAACTAGAAATAGAGCGGCGTTACTATACCAGCAAAGGAGTTAACTGGAAAATAGTCACGGAAAAAGATCTCCCTAAATTAACGATAAAAAATATTGAATGGATTCATTCAGCTTATCGGCTGGAGGAAAATCAGGGAATGAACAAGGACGACCTTTATGATTTAAGTGCAACATTGAAGTCAAGACTAGAGACAGTTAGTTCGAGCGTCAGTAAAATCACGAAGGATTTAGATGTAGAAATGAATGTTGATGCAGGGACTTCACTCTACTTATTCAAACATCTTCTGGCAAATAAGTTAGTATTAGTTAATATGTCAAATCAAAAGGCACTAACTTCATTATCAACTGAAGATCTAAAATTCAAAAAAGCTGATATTTAGAAATAGAAGCATGTCTACTCACTTATTTGTCAATAATCTAGTCGAATGGTTCTCTGACACTAAAGATAAGAGAATCGACAGAGTACTATGGATTAGCGAAAGCTATGAAATTGCATTCTTGATTGACATCAACGAAGAGAAATCACTTCCTAGACAAGTGTTCATTAATGAAATAGCAGATGCTATAAAATCGAGTGCTGCTATCGTAGTAAAGAAAGATCCTTGGGCTAGACTAATTGTAGATGAACAATTATCAGAAAAAGAGAAATTGCTTAGAGATACTGCTTGGAAAATAATCTCACCGATTGTGGGTCAAGAACCACTTATCTACAATCGTTATCAACGAGGCTCTCTAATCGAACAGGCTGTGGAAAATCATGCAATCCAAGAAGGTAATGATAGACCGAGAATAGCAAGCGTATATAAATATCTTAAAAGATACTGGCAGAGAGGTAAAAATGTAAATGCATTATTACCAGACTATCGAAATTCAGGTGGTAAAGGCAAACAGAAGGTCGCAGGTGATATAAAAAGAGGCAGACCCAGGAAATATGCTAACGATCCTGATATAGGAATTGGAATTAATGTGACGGAAGAGACAAAGATGACCTTCAGAGTCGCAATTTCTCAGTTCTATCATACTTCTAAGAAAAGATCGTTGGTGGCAGCATATGAAAAGATGATCCAAGAATACTATTGTGAAGATGATTTATCTAATTATGATTACTTACACGGGGCTATCCCAATCCAAGATCGAATACCCACATTGAGGCAATTTAAGTATTGGTACGAGTTAGAGTATGGGCAGAACGTAGAAAAAAAGATCAGCACTCGAATTGGAAAAAGAGAATATCTGCAAAATTACCGTCCCATTACAGGTAATTCAACCGCAGAGGTAATTGGGCCTGGTTCTCGTTATCAAGTAGATGCAACCGTAGGAGATGTTTACCTCGTCTCTAGTTACAACCGCAAATGGATTATTGGTAGACCAGTAATTTATGTCGTTATTGATGTATTTAGTCGGATGATTACTGGAGTCTATGTTGGATTAGAAGGGCCATCTTGGTTAGGGATGATGATGGCTTTAGCAAACACAGCTATGGACAAGACTGAATATTGCCAGCAATATGGAATCGATATCTCCGAAGATGATTGGCCTTGTCACCATTTACCAGATGCTATCTTAGGAGATCGTGGTGAATTAATTAGCAAAAATGCAAATATAGTAACTCAAAATCTGAATATTAAGATTGAAAATGCAGCACCATTTAGACCCGATTGGAAAGGTATTGTGGAGAGACGCTTTCGGATTATCAATGAAAAAGTAAAGCCTTTTATCCCTGGAGCGGTTGATATAGATTTTAATCAGAGAGGTGGCCGTGATTATCGGTTAGATAGTAAGCTCGATCTAGACCAATTCACTCAGATTATTATTCAAATGATTCTGCATCATAATAACCAACATATGCTGAAGGATTATCCAAGAACAGTAGAAATGATCGCAGATGAAGTTTTACCTATTCCCGCCCAATTGTGGAAATGGGGAATTATCCATTGCTCAGGCAGACTTAGAACGCTAGATCCCGATATTATTAAACTTAATTTAATGCCGAGAGGAAATGCCACTATCATGGAGGAAGGAATTAAATTCAAAGGTATTTACTATACTTGCGATCGAGCAGTACGAGAGATGTGGTTTTCTAATGCTAGAGCTGGATCTCTATCTAGAGCAGAAAAGAAATTAGAAGTTTCCTACGATCCTCGGAAAACTGATTATATTTACATTCCAGCTCAAGATGGTCGTAGTTTCACTCAATGTATTTTAATAGAGTCACAATCAAAATATGAGAATAAAAACTTGTATGATATTGAGTATTTATTTGCTGAAGAGGAATTGCAACGGCAAAAAAGCGTAAATCGTGAGTTACCACAAACAATAGATTTGAATATAGAAATTGAAAAGATTGTCGATCGAGCAGTTGATATGACTAATGCTGTTCAAGATCCCACCATGAGTAAACGGGCAAGAACTTCTGCGATTCGAGATAATAGAAGTATTGAAAAAGAAAATCGCCGTGAAGAAGAATCGTTCGACTTATCACCTAAAGAAAAAGACAGTAGTAAAATTTCATCGAAGACAGACCCAGATAAATCCAGCTCAATTTCACCTAAACCGTCTCTGCAACCTAACTATACTAATTTATTAAGAGCAAAAAGAGAGAAGAATAAACGTGAAAATAACTGATGACAAAATAATAGCTTCTCAAAATCTCGATCGAAAACATATGGGTGTTGAAGCTATCTATATCGATCAAAAGTTGAGAGAATATAATGAAAACTTATTAATTCAGGCACTACCACCCACATTCGATAACGAAGAATTCATAGATCTTGTCTATGAACAGCCTGAATATAGCGATGATGAAGTTTATCTAAATAAATCGGAACGGTTTCATTGTGTAGCGAGACTATCAAGCTACTTTGATCCCCAGGGTAAAACGATCGAGCTGAATAATAATATTAGCATTTTAATAAAAAGAGGCTATCTCGCCCGTAATCCATTAAAGCCTACTTTTGCATTGAGATCTAGACAAATTTATGGAGCGATTGAGAATTCTAGTGGTAGAGAACTAGAGAGGTATGTCAGTCAGCCAACTTCTGCGTCAGGGTTGACACTAATTGGGCCATCTGGCATGGGTAAATCAACTAACTTACATAAGATACTTTCACTTTACGATCAAGTTATTTTTCATCCTAAATTAAGTACATATCAAATAGTATGGCTAAAAGTTGATTGTCCTCACGCTGGTTCGTTGAAGGGATTGTGTACCGATATATTTATGGCAATAGATAAACTATTGGGTACAACTTATCATACAAAATTCAGTTCCCGTAATCATACAGAAGACTTGATGCTAGCTCAAGTTGCACAGCTTGCTAACACTCATCACTTGGGAGTGCTCGTCATCGATGAAATGCAAAATCTAGTAAATGCGCGTAGACGGAAGGATGACTTACTAAACTTCCTCGTTAAGATGGATAACATCATCGGTGTGCCAGTCATTAAAGTTGGAACGAATGAGGCATTACCGATCTTTCAGGGTAATTTCCGCAATGCCAGAAGAGGCACAGGCGAAGGTAGCGTCATTTGGGATCGAATGCAGAAAGATGATGATGAGTGGGACTTATTTGTTAAAAACTTATGGGAATATCAATGGACAAGAAAGACGGTGGAGCTATCGACTGCGCTAGAAGAAGCTTTCTACGATGAAACTCAAGGTATCATTGATATTGCAATTAAATTATTTAGAATGGTTCAATGTCGAAGTATTGCTTTAGATGGTGATGAAGCTATTTCTGTAGATTTGATTAGGCAAGTCGCAAATGACGGATTACACTTGTTGAAGCCAATGCTAGCAGCAATACGGAATAATGATGAGAAGGAAATGTTACGCTACAAGGATATTGCTCCACTGAATATTTTGGCATATGAGCAGGAATGTCTGAAGAAAATCCATGAATTAACACTGAGAAAAAATAAACAGCTACAGGATCGGAAGATTGATTCTAATCTATTAAGAGCGACAATTGCAGAATTGCTCGAATTAGATGTCTCTCCTCATGTAGCAAAAGAATGTGCAGAACAGGTAATAACGAATAATAAAGCTGAAGCAGATATTAGTGTTCTGGTCAAGCAAGCTTATAAACTCTCTTTGGTAGGATCTACTGGCCATACTTCAGCATTAGTCAAACAACAACATCAACCAAAGAAGAAAAAGGTAGAACCCGCTTATCAAAAAGATGATCTACGCCAAATTGTTGCTAAGGCGATCGATAGTAACACATCTGCCTACGAAGACATCAAATCGGTAGGATTGATTTGTGATCCAGTCGCTGAATACATCAACTGAGATCTTAGCTATGTGTGCTCTCGCTTCTTTTCCGTGTCTATACCCCGATGAGCTTTTGTATAGTGGGTTGGCTAGATACCATATCCGTAGTGGCAATCAAAACTTTCGACAAACCGATTTAGATTTATTTGGCTACTCTTCTCAGCAAGCTTGTCGAGTCACTTTGACTAATAACTTAAAGGGTTTGGTCAAACAAATAGCTCATATCTCGGACTATAGAGTGAGATCGTTAATGGAGCATAATACTCTATATCCATTTTATGCTGCCTTTTTAACCCCGATCGAGACAAGAAAATTAGAGTCTGCAACGATCGAGAAACGTAGTGGCTCGATACTGGAGCAAGCTAGAGTCGATCTGGACAGTACTAGCGATCGCCGAAAACACTTAAAATTCTGCCCTCTGTGTTTAACAGCAGAAATTGAACAATACGGAGAACCATACTGGCATCGGCTCCATCAGATTCCAGGATTGATAATCTGCACTCAACATCGAATTTTGCTGCTCGACAGTAGTGTGCTGATAGATAGTCATGGTGTTCACTATCATGCCGCTAGCCATGAAAATTGCATTGTTGATATAGAGCAGTCAGAACTTGCTCCAGACAGTCTCAAACGTCTACTTGAGATAGCAACCGATCTAGTCGGGCTAGTAGATACGAGAATTAATTTCCGTGGGATGAGGTGGTTGCGAGATCGATATATTGCTGAATTGTGCAAACGAGGATCGGTCAAAAAACTACTCAGGGGAGAGTTTAAATTTGATGAACGGGAGCTTTTCCAATCTTTTCATGATTTTTATGGTGAGGAATGTTTGAACTGGATTGAGCCTCGTTTTGTAGACACTGAGGGTAAGTACCTCATTCATTGCTTGTTCGCAGGAGATTTAGATCCAAAGATCGATCGAGTAGCGCATATTTTAATTATCAGATATCTTTTTGGCTCAATTACTGATTTTGTGATCTCACATTAGTTAGTGTACAAAAACAAGCAACAAACAAGTTTAAGGTACTTCAGCATGAAAATATAGTTTAAAATAGCAACCAAGTACTGATAACGTCAAGCTTAGTAAAATCTCGTAAGTATGACTATTCTCCTCGATCGCATTTCAGAAGAGCGAGATTGTTACCGATCCTGTAGTGAAGAGTTCGGCGATTATTTATTTCCGGTTGAGGGGCAATCGATCGGGGTAGATCACGCACATCCTCTGTATGGCGGTATTTCCCAGATAATTCCAGAATTTCATGAGTCCAACTCGATTGGTATCTTTGGGATTAATGGAAAGCTCAGTGGGGCTTACTCCAAACGATTAAACATCGATGTTGATTCTGTATTGAAGATTCGACTACCGCTGGATCTGTCTAGATCGATCTACAAACTTGCTGGAAAAACTCTTCAAATTCACCAAGACAAAATCTATCTCGGCATTCCTGAGTTAGAACTAATTGTGCCGTCTCAGAGTTTAGATGCTCGAATTGTCACTATCAAAGGTTTTTTAGATGCAAGTACATTAGAGACAGCAGCACAGAATCATCTCGATCGATTGGAGATTGTCGGTAAAGTTCGGGTTTTAACTCGCTCTGATGGTCAGCCGAGATGTCGAACTGTCAGAATTCACAACAAAAAAGTCGTGGGTTTTGCCGTCAGAGTCGAGGGACTTAGCGATCGAGATTCATTACTATTGCAGCAGCAAGGTGTTGGGGGTAGGCGCAAAATGGGTTGTGGCTTATTTACTCCCTGAGATGGCTAAAATTCACCTAGATATTCGCGATCCAAGCATGACCTTTCTCCACCGTGCAGGAGTAGCGGGTTTATTCGTCCAATTAAAATATCTGCAACAGCTTAATCTCCAGCCACCTCACTGTCTAAATTGGTCGCTGACGGCACAAGCTATCGAGTTGGACTGGACAGGAAAAGATATAGATGCACTGCAATGGCTATTTTCACAGTCTTTTCAGATCGATAGTGATGGGCTGATTTACTTCCCCGCGATTGAGCATTCGATGGATTTCCGCCAAAAGCTTGCTATCCACAGAGGCTTGCAAAACAGTTTTCTACAACACCATCAGTTTTTTAAATCTGCTGGTAAGGTTGTCAGGGAGGAGGGCGATCGACAGATACAATATAGATCCTGTGCTAGTTACGAGCATCAAAAAGCGACTAAATTTCTCTGCGATCGACATGGTAATCTTCAGTCCAAACCGATTAAAATTACGGGTTGGATCTATCCAGGTGCCACCGTTCAACATGAATTAGTAAAAGCAACTACACAATTTTCTGAGAGCTTACCGTACTTTTTAGCATTGTTATTTGCTCCACTGGCTTGCGCTCATGTATCGATTTCGTCCAATTGGCAGCAGCAGAAGGTACAGAATGGCATAATCATACCTGAAGTAATCAATTTAGAGAAATGCGATCGGCAATCATTCCACTATTGGGCTAACGGCTGGTCTGACGCAGCACTAAAATTCTTACTAAAAACAACTGTCGTCAATCAGCAGTCTCAAGCTGAGATTCACAGATGTCTAGTAATTCCTTTTGGTAAAGTTACTTGGTCAAAACAGCAGCAAACTCGTCTAGCAGCCGAGACGATCGAGATCGAGACTCAACGTTTAGAGCTTTATCGGACATTCTGTGCGGAATCGAGACAAGACGATCCCCTTTCCCAATTTATTGGAGAAAATCTCATTCGAGGAAAACCTTGGTGGTGGGGATTTGCGGATGTTTTTATTCATAAAAAAGCATACTCAGCTATTATATTTCGTCAAGATCGAATACATGATATGGTAAAAAAAACTGAATGGGATACTGAGTCACAAGAACTATTTGTTAGAGCTTGTCACCAAGGTTTGAGGATAACTTTTGGTAAAATTGGCGGAAAAACAAAAGAGGGTTACTATCCGCAATTTGAGCGAAAAGTCATTCAACTGATATCGAACTTAGAGCGATGTCACAATGCCGCAGCTTTTCGTGACTTCATCAACTCATTCTGGGCAAATGCTGGAAAAATTGAAATTTTACAAGATTCTTGGCAAAAACTATTACCGTTGACAACTGGACAAAGTGACTGGAAAATGGCAAAAAGTCTGTTTTTCCTGGCACTGGCTAGCTACAAAGGGGAAGAAAAACTTCCCGATCCCGATGAACTTCCAGCCGAAGATCCATCAACAGCCATTACAGAACCGGAGGTTTGACATGTTTAATCTTTTTGGTAATATCCTGACTGCTTATGGCGTAGCAGCTAACAATCTTGGAGAAAATGACAGAAATGTATCTAAATTACAAAAACTCCTATGGCATGGCGAAACGCACACTACGGTTTCTGCTGAGGCTATTCGCTGGTCATTACGCTACACTTGGCAACGACAAGGATTGCCAGTAAATCGGGTCTGGAATCCGCTCATACTAGAGTCTAAATGGCAAGATCCTAATTTCGATCCAGACAAATATCTTGATGACGATATTCTGGGCTTTATGCACGCAGAAGCAGCAAAAATAGATGATGCGGAGGAAGATCCTAAAGTACCGCCAATCCCAGCTAAAGGTCGAGCTAAAGGCAAGCCAAAACCTGGTACAGCGGTTAAACGGCGTGGGGCACTTGATGTCACTCCGGCTGTTTCGACTCGACCATTTCACGGCGATGTTACTTTTAATGCTAGAAGTGGTGTAAAAGATCGCAATTCCCTCTATGCTGTAGAACGACATGCAACCTATTATCAGTATGGTTTTTGTCTATCACCTGAGTATCTGCGAGACAAATTTCGCACTCTGGATGTTTTAGATGGCTTAGTCGGTATTGATAAGGTGGCTGGAAATCATGGAAGATTTCTGTTTGATTTTGCGCCTACGAATATCGTGCTGCGCTGGACTCAAGATCTGAACCCTCGACTTCTATACTGTTTCGAGCAAGATGAACAAGAGCAGCTATCGTTACCCGATCTAATTTACAGAGTGGAATCTGGGGATATTAATCCAAAAGAACTCTGGATTGGTGGTCAACTATCTCAGGGATTAGAGAGGCTTGGCGCACATCTTTTCCCTGGTAGTTTGTCAGCCATTAATGCTTTAAAAGAGGTAATAAAAAGGGATTTGGAACTAGAGGCAAAGCCAAAGTGATTAGCTAATGACAATTAATAAAATTGCCTTGCAAGTAGAAGTCCCGATTGCCTGTTTTCGCGATTCTAGAGCGAGAGAGTATATTGCTACTTATCCAGTACCTCCACCCTCAACCGTCTATGGAATGTTATTATCGACAGTTGGCGAGGAGAATAGATTCAGGCATTGTGGCGTGAAATTAGCGATCGCAATGCGATCGGAAACGGCTAAATCCAGGGTTATTCGCAAAGTCCGCAGGTTTAAAGTTGGAGATATTAATTCAGTGAAGAACTCTAAACCAGATTATCAAGAGTTGTTGACAGGGATTAAATTTGTAGTTTGGATCGATGCAACAGCAGATAAATCCTCACCCAATCTTGCCGAACGACTTCACCAGGCAATGACAGATCCAAGTTCGGTCGTCAGATTTGGCAATATTTGTTTGGGTGAGAGTCGCGACTTGGTAAACTCGATCGACATATTCATTGAAAATAGTCAGCAAGGATCGCTAACATGGCTCACTCAGTCTGAATATGGGGAGTTAACTCTACCTTATTGGATCGATCGATTAGGATCTGAACGCACTCGTTGGTTGCGGTATAAATTGATAAAATCTGTTAATTGGGAGCCGCCAGCACTTTCTTGGACACAGATTCAGACTGATTAAAAATGCAAGCACCTGTGTCTGTGAGAGCAGAAGTTGATGAAAAATTACCTATACCATTGTCCCAGTAAGATTTATGGAGTTTTAGATTTAGTGTGGGGTGCTTGAAAATCGTTGCAATCTAGTCGGCAAAAAGCTTGTAGCAGTCATAGTTTAACTAATTTTAGTAAATTTTTGAGAATTGATGGTTTGATCGTCAGAGGTGCTTGTAAAATTGATGATGAAGCACTACTGGTTAAACGTTCTAGCGACTGTCCCTGCATCACAATGAAATGCCGATAGGCGTTGATCACATTCCGCGCTTAGAACCTCCCCGTAGCATCACATCTGCATCACAATGAAATGCCGATAGGCGTTGATCACAACTTATCCGCCCTTGAGTACCTGGAAAATCTAATCCTGCATCACAATGAAATGCCGATGGGCGTTGATCGAAAATAAGGTGTGCATGTTGTGTAAAAACCTATCGATCTGCATCAAAATGAAATGCCAACAGGCGTTACTTCTACTCAGTCATCTCTATTCCTTTATTCCACAACTCTTGCCATTTATAGTTGATACTGCTTACCCCAAAATCTGGTTCTTTTGCAAAAGGTTTATTGACGTACCGAACCTGACACTCATACTCATTCCCCATCTCCCCATCTGGTGTGAGTGGAGATACCCGCACTAATCCGAGAAAATAACGATCGGGTTTGTTCAGAGCCGCTAAAACCTCGTTCTTAGTAACCGTAACTGTCTCCGCACCAGCTATTCGTCCTTTAACTTCAATCAGTCGGAGTTCGCCTGTCTCAGCGATTAACGATTCGATATCCCAGCCGCACTTCTGGGCACTGACATCTTTGGGTTCGTACCCTAGAGCCTTTTCCCGTGTCATTACGGCCGACATGGCTGCTAATTCGACTCGTTTGGTTTCACGGGCAAATAGATTAGGAGTTGTTGGCGTGTCACCTTGTAATTTCTGCAATAAGCCGATTGGGATGATTAACGCACCACCAACAACGATCGGTGGAAGTGGGGACAGTTTGCGCTCTTGCTCTAAATCTGCCAATCTCTTTTGCATTCGATCGGCTAAATCATCGGCTCTAGCTCTGGCTTTGGCTGAGTTGAGTTTGGCGTTAACTTTGCCTTGGACTTCGCGATCGTGTAATTCGATCGCTCGACAATCCCAATAATTAATTTCCTTGGTGAGCCGATCTTTGACTGCTACGAGGGTTTTGTCGATTAGTTCTTCTTTTCGCTGTCTCAATTCTTGAAGATGGGGTGAGACTAGATTGGCGATCGCGTAACTGGTTGCTCGATCTTCGAGATCTTGTCGTAGTCCGAGATCTTTGACGATCGGGGCGATGAGTTGTTGCTCTGGTGCGGTGAGCGGACGATAATCTAGGTAAGGTGCATAACCAGCACTGTAGGCGTTACCCGTCTCATCAATTTCTACATATTGCATCCGGCGGGAAACCACTCGTTGTCGCCCGTCTGGGGTGGTACGGGCATCTTGGATGGAATGATCTAGATAGACTAGCGATCGCACTGTCTCCTCGGTATCGTTAGGATCGACGAGGATGGCACCTTGTTTGAGTAAGTCTCGGTATTTTTCTAAGATTAAATCTAAGGTAGCGTCTAATAATGGATGTCCAGGGCAGACAAAAGTAGCGATGGGCTTACCTGACATAGAGATCGCTTCTTTCTCGAAACAGATGCGTTCGTAGCGGGGTAACAATGGTGTGCCAATACCGCATTGTCTGTCTCGCTGGCGGATACTAGATGGAACGTGGGTAATTTCATAGCGGTTGGATTCCCGTTGACGAATAGTGCCGCCTAAGTGTCCAAATGCTTTTAGGAAGAAGGATGCAATAAAATGAGGCTGAAGTTTACGGGCTTGCGCTCGTTCCATGTCAGCGCGGATTTTCAGCACCTTGGAGGCATCGATCGCATCCCGCGCCAGTACCCGTTCTTCGAGCAGTTGTTGAAGTCGATTGTGGTCTAATTTGTCTGCTACTACCCGATCGAGTCTGGCTTTTACTTCTGGCTCTTCACCGTACCGAATTGCTTCGATTAACAATTCTCGCAATTCCTTACCCGCGATCGCTTTACCCAAGACATCAAATACTTGACCGCCGAGAGCCTTCTGTTCGGCTTCTAGCTTGACTAAGAGAGATCGATAGACATCCCCTTCCCTGGTTTCATCGGCAACTAGATTCCATAGGTGACAGACTTCCGTTTGTCCGATCCGGTGAATCCGTCCGAATCTTTGCTCCAAGCGGTTGGGGTTCCACGGTAGGTCATAATTTACCATTAGGTGCGCCCGTTGCAGGTTAATCCCTTCTCCAGCGGCATCTGTAGCGACTAATACCTGAACTGTGACATCTTGTTTAAAACCAGCTTCCGCTTTTTTGCGATCCTCTCTACCCATTGCGCCGTGGATAGTTACGACTGCATCGGGATTACCCAGCAAATTACCAATCCGTTCGACTAAATAGTTGAGTGTATCCCGCTGCTCGGTAAAGATGACTAACTTGCGACGATATCCACCAGCATCAAACATTTCTGCCTGATTTTGCAACAGGCTGGAGAGTTCTTCCCACTTACGATCGGTACCACTACGACGGACTTTGAGAGCTAGTTTTTCTAGTTCTTCGAGCAGAGCAATTTCTGTTTTAAGTTCGGCAATAGTTCGAGCTGCGGTGGCGAGATCGACTACTTCTGATTCGGTTTGTTCTCGTTCTTCACTGGCGATATCCTCAAAATCATCATCGATATCTTCTAGATCGAGCGATGGATAAAACTCTAGCTCTAAATTATGCCCTCGTTTGAGTATTTCTTCTTCACGCAACCGTTTTTGGAGTCGTTCTTTCCGGCGGCGGAGAGATTGATAGATCGCTTCAGGTGAAGAAGCTAATCGGCGTTGGAGGATCGTCAGGGCAAAGCC
Organism: Chamaesiphon sp.; assembly: GCF_041737865.1. NCBI lineage: Bacteria > Bacillati > Cyanobacteriota > Cyanophyceae > Gomontiellales > Chamaesiphonaceae > Chamaesiphon > Chamaesiphon sp. The sequence goes on along the minus strand of NZ_JBGSQZ010000032.1, from coordinate 18,841 downwards.
GACGGTACCTTTTCTACCTTCACTGGTGAGTGTTTCGGCGCGGTTGAATTCTTCTCGCACGTACTCCGTCACCTTGCGGTATAGTTGCGCTTCTAAGTCTGACAGTGGATAAGCGACAGTATGCGAGCGACGTTCGGGGAATAGCGGTTTACCATCAAACTTCAATAGATCTTCTTTTACTAACCGTCGCATCAGATCGCTAGTGTCAGCAACGTGAACCCCATCTCGAAATCGACCTTCAAATCGATCGCCATCCAATAAGGCTAGAAATAGTTGAAAATCTTCTTCCTTACCATTATGTGGGGTGGCAGTCATCAATAGAAAGTTACGAGTCTGGCTGGATAATAACTTACCCAGCTTGTAGCGTTTAGTTTCTTTAATCTCGCCATTGAAGAAAGAAGCCGACATTTTATGCGCTTCATCGCAGATAACTAGATCCCAATCAGTCTGTTTTAGTTTCTCCTGAAGGTCATCATTCCGACTGAGTTTATCTAGTCTGGCAATTACGAGCGGCATTTCATCGAAGGGATTACCCGTTCGGGCTGATTCGATTCGATCGTTACTTAAAATCTCAAAGTTGAGATGAAATTTTTGATATAGTTCTTCTTGCCATTGAACCGCTAAACTACCAGGACAAACAATCAAACAGCGTTGCAGATCGCCCCTGATTAATAATTCCCGAATCAGTAACCCAGCCATGATCGTTTTACCCGCACCTGGATCGTCTGCAAGCAAGAATCTCAACGGTTGACGGGTGAGCATTTCTCCGTAGACGGCGGTGATTTGGTGGGGGAGAGGATCTACTAGTGACGTATGAACCGCTAACAATGGATCGAATAAATGAGCTAACCTAATCCGTTGGGCTTCCGATACCAGTCGTAGTAAGCCACCATCTCCATCGAAACTCCACGGTAAGCCCTCGGTAACGATGTTAATGGTACTTTCATCATCTCGCAGTTTAAGAGTAACGTGGGGATGACCTTGATGGTCTTTGTAAGTTAATTCCACAACGTCGCTACCGTGCCATTTTACGTCGATGATTGTGACGTTTTGGTTGGGTAAAATACCACTAACGATCGCACTGCGGGTCAGGTCTTCTAGTCTGGTCATACTACTACTCTTGCTCGAAAGATTTAGTGATAAATTTGAGCGTATTGCAGTTTTCGAGAACAGTTCTCACAACATCATCAGTTGCACCACTGGGTAAATCCGCGTGAATTTCTAGGGTGATTTTGACTTTGGTATCGCTGAGTTTGGTCAGGTGTTGAATCACTGCATCGGCAATCATTGGGACATCCCGATTAATTCTTTCAGCGGCTAGCTCGACTGTCCCATAGAAGCGTTTCGGTAGAATTTTGATGTTATCGATCGATACTTTCTCATCCGATCGATAACCACCACTATTCTCTCGATCTTCGGTTGCGCTAGGGCTATTTGGTAGTGGGGAGATGTATGAACGATTCTCCAGAGGAGAGGCTCCGCCAACGAGCGTTGCATTAGATATTTCATCAGCTTGAAGTTGTGCGATCGCAATTTCTGGTTTGACAATCAAACATTGAGAATCGATCTGAATTTGGATATCACCCTTTCCAGCTTTTAGCCCTAAATATTTCTGTTTAGTTTCATCCCATCCGGTAGCGTAGGCATAGTTTTCCTGCCACAAGATATTGATTACGCCAGCTTGAATAGTTTGGCGCAGAACTTCACTATTTTTGAGTCGGGGTAGGTATGTATATGTTGATAAATAATCCCACAGTTGTTTGAGATTAATGTGGTTGGTATCTTTCCATAAGTAAGGATCGAGGGCGGTGAGTCGGAGGTTGCTGGGTGCGTAGTTGGTAATTAACCGTTCTTCATGGATTAGTTTACGACTAGCTCTGACGATCGGGGATTCATTTCCTTGTAGTCGCACTGCTTCCCATTCAATTGCACCTTGCGGATTCGGTTGTTCTGGTACGAGCATCCATTGGTAAGCTTCTTTGATAAAGTTATCAACTTCTTTGTGGAGCTTGTCACGATTGCTGGTAGCTTGATTGCTTTGAGATACGTCTAGATTGAGCGTTTCTTTGTCACGGACGATCGATTCCCATGCTAGATATTCAGCGACAGACTTTTCTAATGGTGGGAGTTGCGGTAAGGCTGGCGCGAGGAAGATTAATAGGTTTTTGTAATAGCGGGGACTGGTGCCGCGTTTGGTGAGGAGTTCCTGAACTGTAGTTAGCGCGAGACTATCATCGGATCTAGTGATGTGCGATCGATCGGGATGGAGAATGACTAACTTGACACCTGTAGAATTATCGTCGGTAATATCAGCACCAGATTGAGGGGCGATGTGAATGCTGGCAAATTCTCCGCGTTCTTTATCCTGTTTGAGTCGTTTGATGATTTCAGCCCAAATATCTTCCTTATCTTCGAGGATCTGGCTAGCCCTGTCGAGTGCTTGACGAGTAACATTCTGTTGCGTGGAAATCCAGTAGCGATTGCTGGTGTCCGTGTAGAGATAGGTTGCTTTCTCTCTCAGTCGCCGCAGTGCATCGCCAAACACAGCCACAGGTTCGCCTGGTTGAACGCAACCCAGTTTGATCCGTTTATCTTCGATGCCCCGATTACTCGATCGAAAGTTGGGTGCAGAGCCGAGATAGATCGTCCGAGCGACGCGGCGGGTAGCCGAATAGCGTCCCAGATTGGGCTGTTCCCGATCGAGTTGGACGGGTACAGAGTTGGCACCATCGACATCTTTTTCTAAAATTGGTATCCAATTATCATCGAGGTACCGAGTCAATTCTGACTGAGTTTGAGCATCATCGATCGCAATACTTGCAGGCATAATTAGCAAGTTACGATCGTCGCGTTCCCACAGGGTATGAATTACTTTCGCCATCAGTCGGAGTACGCCACGAGTGCGCTGGAATTTGTCCAAACTCGACCAGTCGGAATACAGTCTGTCGAATAATTCGGGATGGATTGGATAAGCTTGGGTTAACCGATTTTTATAACTGACTTCCGCACATTCACTCGGAAACTCGGTCTTTTGCGCCACGTACATCTCAAAGTAACTGCGTACCACCGCATCCCGCATCACATAGTTATTGCCATCAAGAGGTTGGAATAAGCGACGGCGAACGATTTCAAAGCTCTCCTCCGCCGAAGCAGGTCGCCAGGGCGATTCCACCCGTCCGATCGCGTTTTTAATCCGTGCAGTAGCTTCTTGCCCCCGTTCGCCACCAATCTCGATGTCTGAAGCGGGAATACTAACTACCAGCAAAGTGCGATCGGCATTTTTGGCAGATTCACTCAGAGTTTGGGCAAAGGTAATGTGAGTATCAAACGAGCCGCCTGGGAGATCGTTATCGCCATGCAATTGCCGCGCATAAGCAACCCATTCATCGACCAGAATCAAACAAGGTGCATATCGATCGAATACATCTTTGAGTGTATCGCCAGGGTTAGTACCAGTTTTATCCGCTTGAGCAATCATCGCATAGCCGTCTTTTCCTCCCAATTGCCAAGCGATTTCACCCCAGAGGGTATTAACTACAGTCCCATCGGTTTTAGTTATCGGCTGTCCAGGCGAAATTTTATTACCAACTAAGACAACAGTATTCACATCCTGGGGTGTTTCCGTCACTCCCGCCGATGCAAATACCGTTTCCATCCCTGGTAACTGCGTTGCGGGAATGCCCATACACAGATGATAGAGAGCCAGCATCGCGTGAGTTTTACCACCACCAAAGTTAGTTTGGAGTTCGATCACCGGATCGCCACCGCGACCACTCAAACGGGTTAAAGCGTTGGTTAATAGCTGTTGTAAACCCGCCGTCAGATAGGTACGCTGAAAGAATTCTGTCGGGAGTCGATATTCATCCGAACCTCGATCGAGAAATACTTCCCACAAATCGGCGGCGAATTCCGCCTGTTGATAACGCCCACTGGCAACATCTTGGTGTGGTGTAACAATTTCTCGCCACGGCTTCAAACCTGCCTGGGGCGTACCCACCATCGAGCTACTATTTTTCTTCACTTCCCGTCGAGCGCGTTCGTCATACTGAATTCTCAACAGATCTTGTTTAGAAACTTCCACCGCCTGCGCTTCTGGTGCCGAAATTGCCGACAGCAGACGAGCCATACTATCGAGGGCGCGGTAGGTATCATCTGACGAAAAAGGTTTAGTGTGCGCCCAATCATTACGAACCGTGCGGAGTTCGCTAACGATCGACCTCTCAGTTCTCCCCAAGGTTGTCTTAAACACCTCATTCCACTTTTCCCACATCACAATCAGCAATGCAGATACATCTTCCTGCAACACATCCGCCACCTGTTTGCGGACAACATAACTATCTGGCAAACAACCATTAGCCGCGCTCATCCACCGATCTCCGTGGACGCTTTTCATTTCCCGTTCGACGAATGGATATAGCCCTTCTTTGAGTAGTTGCAGAGCTTTGGTAATGCGATCGTGATTGCTAATTGACATTTTAAATAATAGTTAAATAATAGATTTGTAGGGTGTGTTATCCCGTGGGGTAACGCACCAAAAGATCGCCGATAATACATCCAATTGCTTGTATCGAAACCGAACCGATCGTAATTTTTTAAATCTGCGGTGCGTTACGCTGGCGCGATAACACACCCTACGAGATTCTATGAACTAATTCAGATCTAGCTCTTGCTGATTGGTTTCTGGTGGTTTAATTTCTAGAGAAAGTCGCGAAATCTCCGACCAAGAACTAACCAAACTGTTATACGCGATCGCCTCCGTCGTCCAACCCTTTGCTTCACAAATACTGTAAAGTCGGTAAGCTAAATCCCGCGCATTTTCAGCCTTATCGCCCAGTTCCATCAATAACGTTGCCGTACCGACTTCTCCCTGCTGCTCCAGCGTCCGAATCAGATGTTGGGTAGCCTCCCACACTGGAATCCGCTCGTCTTCGGCTGGAATCCATTTATCTGGTAACTCCTGGCGCGTCAGCAGCTTCACCTTGCCACCCTTCGCCGCCAGAATCCCCGCAGTCTCTAAGCCTTTGATACTGGTAGACTTAGCTCTAGATAGAGTTTCCGCCTCACCATACTCTCCGAACTCATACTGGTGTTGCTCGAACCATGTCAACGCCCAACGGGTATCACCATCAAATTCCCCTTCCTGTTCGTTCAGGAATTCATCCAGTGTTCTGTTAATCAGTTGTAGAGCCGTGCGTACCCGCATTTTCGATCCATCGGATTCTCGCACCGCTTTGTAACGGGAGAATACCCCCATCCCTGGGCCGATACTTGCTTGTGCCATATCCACAGGTGCAAGATTACCTTGTTGAAGATTGGCGATCGCTAGTGGTAGTTCTTGTTGAAGTTCTTTGAGAAATTGACGACGGGTAATCGATACTGCATCTACTGGGCAAGGGCGACAGATGAGAGCGATCGAAGATGCCAAGGCATTACTACTACTAGCAACCATGCGATTGTTTAATTCTGTCCGCATGGGCAAGGTACCAGTAATGGTAAAACCTGCTCTAATCAGCCCTTCTAGCATGGTTTCCCAGCCACTTGAAGCAGTATTTATATTATCCTTAGTAGTTTCAGTTTCTTGTTGCTTGAAGGCATAGTAAACAGTTAGCGGATAACCTTCATGCGCCATCTCCCGCATTCGTTGGAAGGTTTTATATAATCCTGCTTCAAAAAATTCTTTTGCTTTTTGTTGACTACCACCAAAACGATAGGGAGTTGCAACTAATTCCTGAGCTTTAGGAACGACTAGTGTATTGAAAAGATCTGGATAAACTGAACCGATTGAACGCTTGAGCCAGACGTAGAAAAAGTCTGATAAGTCAGCGTAGCCAATATTATCGTAATAGGGTGGATCTGTCGATACAACAATCGAGTTACCGTATAGATCTGAGGTAGTTGCATCTAGTTGTTTAACATACCCGTTAGCATTACAGGATGCAATATTAACAACTTTAGAAATCCACTCAATTGCACCATTAAAATTCCCTGAAGAACTGCTAAAAGGATAACACTCTGCATAATCCCAAGCCATTGGAATTGCTTGACGACCAAAAGTGTTTCGCATCTTTTCCCCTACCGCATTCCAAGTGCATACAGATGACCAATAATCAGAACATCGATCGACAGCAAACGCCAAATAAGTCGCAACTGCATCAGCATAGGCAGTTGCACTCTTTCCCCCATCATTGAGTGGTAACTTATCATCCAGCATCCCAGCACCCACCGCATCCGCCATGATTTTGACTCTAGCTTCCCCTACTAAATCAGAAAATGTTGTAAGAGCAACCAGTTGACGCGGTGTGAAGAGCTTATCAAATGTATCTAGTCCATAAATAGGGGTATTAAAATTACGAGGATTGCGAGGTAAGTTTGCTTCAGGCTTCCAATATGGTTGTGCAGAATTAGCAATTTCTTCATTTTCATCGCTGGGCGATAAATAAACTCTGCTCCTATTTCCTTCTGCTACAACCGCCATCAGTTGAGCATCCATTCGTCCAGCTTTGCCTTCACTACGGATGTAATCTAAACTAACAGGCGTGTCGCAAGCAATACAGATTCCTCCTCTGCGCCCAACAGTTTCCGCTCTAGTATTACCCGTACCCGCTTTAACCTCAAACTTAATCTCTGGCGGAGTCAGGTTATGATCGATAATCGGCTCTACCCAAGCTTCCTTACCCTCCTTCGTCGATAGCTCAAACGACTTTACCAACGGCATCTGACACCCACAAGCTGGATTAGGACACTTAACAGTTCTCGCCCATAACCAAGCAATCACCGTCGCCTCCCCACCCGTCGCTAACTCCACCTGCGGATACAAATGCCCAATCCGCTTCTGCGCCTGATCCCGCATCCACAGCCCATAGTACCGGACATCCGCAGCCAAACCCTGCGCCCCAAAATATTGACCGCTCAACTGCAAACTCAGCGTATCTGCGGCTTGCTTCTTCCCCTTACCCTTCTTCGGTGTCTCACCATCAACAGCAGCCACCACCGGATGAACCGGAGCCAGATTTTTAAACTTTGGCGGAATCTCAATCAACGCCTTCGTAATCAACACCGCCACCGGATTGAGATCGCTCCCATGTGCCTCCAAACCCAATCGCTGCGCCTCTAACGGTATCGAACCGCCCCCGCAAAACGGGTCATAAATTTTTGGAGCCTTTGCTTCCAGATACTTGCGGACATCTTCAGGCTGCGTGGGTGGTTCATCACCATTATTCCATGCTAGCGATCGAGCAATTTCCTTCTGTGCTTCCTCAATTACCCGACTATCTTTAATATCATCCCAAGACACCAATCCCCGTACCGAGGTCGAGGATTCATTCTCAAACTTACCGATAATATCGTGCAATCTTTGGCGTTCTTTATCCTGTGCTTCCTTGGTCGGAAACTTATCGACCCACCCACTCGGATCGTCCACCAACGAAGCAAACAATACCGCCCGACAAGCTGCTAAAGGTCGTCTCGCCCACCACAGGTGTAATGTACTAGGATGCCCATGTCGAATCGATTTTTCACGAGCAGACTCAGCATTAATCGCTTCCAATGGAACCGAGACTTCAATTAACTTCTTACGATACATAACATGGTAAATGATATCTCTACCTCATGTAATGTACCCAAATTAAAGTTAGTAGCTACTGTTTTAATTGAAGATATTTATTAGTACTTGAAATCGAAACCACAGCACTAATTGATTTAATAATAAATGCTAATTTTACGGAAATATTCAATTATTATTGAACATGTAAATTGTTGATAAGTCCGCATATTCTCGCGATCGATTAACTTTTTTGATACAGCGGCGAACAGTTGTATTAGCTGAGGATAATCGATCGAGAAGTACTTCAGCTAATTCCGCACTCAGTCCCGTGTTTGATTAATTTCTAGAAAGGTAGATAATAAATCTGATTTGCCAACTCACCATCCAAGGAGCATTCCAGCAGCAGTAAAATATCTTCAATTACCCGTCCAACTTGGGAACCCGATATTACCTCAATCACTCCAGGCATTGTTTGCTCTTTAGCAATGCGATCGTAAGCGTAGCGAGTAATTGTCGCGACATCATGAGTCAACAGTACTCGATTTTCTTGAGCAGCCCAAGCCAATACAGTTGGATCGTTTGCACCAGATAATTCGGTATCCTGAACGCGGATAATATCGATATCTGGTTGACGACGTAATAACCCTCGCAGAATTGTATTGTCAAAATTTTCATCTGCCAGCAGTTTCAACATATCAATTTTTCTGCTCGACGGGCTAGCAATCTGTCCCTCAATCCTTGGGGATCGAATTTATGCTCGTTGACGAGTCTAATTTCTTGAGATTGCTGTTGCCGTTGTTGCAAATATTCAGCAACTTCTTCCTGATGATTTAGATAAAAACTAATAGTGCTATAAACATCCGATAATTTTAGAGCCGGATATCGGTAAACAATTTCTTCCGCAGTTGCACCTCGATTGAAGTCAGCAACGACAGTATCTAGGGTTACTCGTGTTTTACCTACTCTGGCGACACCATCGACATCGATCTCGATCGGTATAGGTTGCGCTACGATTAACAGCATTTTTGCATTCCTGACTATACACCGCTTCAATTATCATAACTCAAAGATTAAGGTGGAGTTCACCATATCTCTGGGTCTAGCTCCTGTTGATAAGCCAGCATATTTTCTCGATCGATTAACTTTTTCGATACAACGGCGAACATTTGTATTGGCTGAGGATCGTCGATCGAACTCATAACTTGTATTGCGATCGACATACACATCGATCCATTTCCTATTTATCAGATCGAGGTTTTTTTAGCTGCACTGGAAACTCCTGCGTCGGAATTTCGCCCTTCGCCTTTGCCTCCTTCAGCGATGACTCCAGCAAAAAAGCTGCCAAGTTAGCTAGAGAGCGTCCTTGGTTATCCGCCCATTGTTCCAATTCTTCCACCACCGAATCCGGCAAGGTGACGTTGATCCGTTTGCTCACAGACTCATCAATCCCCGTATTTACTGCTTGCACCATAGTAATCCCCTGCATCCTTAAAGTTACTAGTTACATCTAATTATCACATTTCTGCACCTAATACGGTGTTAATTAGTGCTAATATTTTGAATAAGACATTTTAACTGGATTCTCAGCATCACAGAGATCGATCGTTTGTGCTGATATTGCGATCTAAATTGCACCACCAGAAACCTTTAAACATGTCTGTCGATTCATCCCTCACGCAATATGGAACTAATCTCCACCTTCGATATCAACAAAGAAGCCCTGCTGGATCTACTTCGTGGTATCCAACAGGGTAAAGTCCAGTTACCAGACTTCCAACGAGATTTTGTCTGGAATGCAGAACGGATATCTCGGCTCCTGTGCAGTATTTCCCTTGCTTATCCCATTGGCGCGATTACCACCTTCCAACTCAGTCATTCTCAACTTCGCTTCAAACCTCGTTCGTTAGCCGGAATCAGTGCCGAACCAGCGATCGCGCCTAGCCTACTCATCCTCGACGGACAACAACGCCTGACTAGTCTCTATCAAGCCCTCCTTTCCCAACAACCTGTTACTACCAAAAATCGGAGTGGCCAAAAACTCGATCGCCGTTGGTACTATATCGATATCCAAAAAGCCCTGAGCTTCCCCAGTATTGACAGAGCCGAAGCGATCGTCTCTCTCACTGAAAATCGCATCCTGCGGGAATATGGAAACGTTGTCCTGGATTTATCCACACCCGATCGAGAATTTGCCGCAGATATTTTTCCCCTCGCCCAGATTTTCAACTATTCCAATTGGCGTAGCCAGTATAGCCGCTTCTGGGACTACAAACCCGCCAAGCTAGAAGTCCTCGATGAGTTTGAAAGTCGGGTAATTAAGAACTTCGAGTATTATCAACTGCCGATTATTCAATTGCGATCGGAATTATCCAAAGAAGCGGTCTGTCAGGTGTTTGAAGACACCAATTCCTCGAATAAACCACTGAATCTATTTGACTTAATCACCGCAAGTTTTGCAGCGGATAACTTTTCCCTACGAGAAGACTGGGAAGAAAGAGAACGTCGTTTTCAACAGCAGCCTTTACTCAAAGAAGTGAAGGGCGGTGATTTTCTCCAAGCAGTGTGCCTAATTAGTACTTATTTCCGACGTTCGCGTTACCTCCAAGCAACTTCTCATCAGGCTAGAGAGCAATTACATGGAGTTGGTTGTACGGGACGGGAAATTCTGAACTTGACTCATACGGAGTATCAACACTGGGCTGATGCAGTTGCCGTGGGGTTTGAAGATGTCGCTCGGTTGTTGCATGGGCACAAAATGTTTGAGGCGGCAGATTTACCCTATCCGATGCAATTAGTGACTCTGGCGGCAATCTGTACCGTACTCAAAGAGCGTGTTGCGGCTGATAAAGTCCGCAGTCAATTGATGCAGTGGTTTTGGTGTGGTGCTTTGTGTGAATCTTTTTCAGGTTCGCCAACCAGCAGAGCAGCACGAGATTTAATCGAAACGATCGATTGGATCGATGGGGGCAGCGAACCGATGACGATTCAACAAGCTTTATTTGACGAATCTTGGCTATTAACTTTACGGAATCGAAGAGGCGCAATTTTTAAAGCGGTGGCGGCTTTGCTTAGAAATGAGGGAGTGTTGGACTTTATCACAGGGGAGAAGATTACCGATACGAAATACTTTGAGGAGAAAGTCGATGTTCATCATATTTTCCCCAGAGCATGGTGCGATCGATCGCAGATTGAAAGCAAACGGTACAACTGCTTTGTCAACAAAACTCCACTCTCAATGCGAAGCAATCGGGTACTCGGAAGTATGGCTCCAAGTAAGTATTTACAGAAAATAGAGGAGATGGGGACTTCACCAGAGCGGTTGGATCGGATCTTGCGCTCTCATTTAATCGATCCCGATTGTCTTCGTAATGATGACTTTGAGAGCTTCTTCCATCTACGTCAACAGGCTTTGATGACGATGATTTACAAAGCAATAGGCAAATCTCGTTGATGTAGCCTTTCCCGATTGGTTGAAAGTGATAAACATTCCGGTATCCCCTGAGCTAGATAACCACAACAGGTAAGTCCTAATTTTATGCTGGGCTTTTTCCCTACACCTTACCCTGACGAACTGCTCTACAGCATCATCGCTCGTTACCATATTCGCAGTGGTAATATCAGCCCCAAAATTACGCTGCAAGAATTATTCGGCTCTACCACTACCATCGCCACTCCAGATCTTCCATCCAACCTCAATTATTTGAGCAAGCAGCTCCAGCACCTCTTTCCTAACTCTGTTACCGATTTAATCGATCGATACACCCTCTATCCCTTTTATCGACCATTCCTGCCACCGCAACGCGATCGATTGATTCAAAAGTCGATGAAGGCTAACATCGGTCAGAATATTCATACCAGAGCCGGAATCATGGCAAGTGCGATCGCTACGCCCAGATATTTCCGCTTTTGCCCTCAATGCAATGCAGAAGATCTCGATCGATATGGGGAAATCTACTGGCATCGGCTGCACCAAATTACAGGGGTGTTTATTTGCCCAGAACATTCCACCCTACTCCAAGACAGCACTATTTCTTTCCAAGGACTCAATCGCCATGAGTACTATGCGGCGAGTAGCGATAACAGTGTTGTAGTTGAGCCGTGCGATACATATAGCGATAGAACGAAACAGCAGCTTCAAACCCTCGCTACAGATATTTGGTGGCTACTCAACTGTAATTTAGCCGCTCATACCCCAGAGTACTTTCAGCAGCAATATCGATCGCTATTAATCGATCGGGAATATGCCAACAGCAATGGGCGCGTTCGCCAAGTTCGACTCGATCGAGATTTTCGATTATTTTACAGCGAGGAATTGCTCACCTTACTCGATTCTAGCTTAGAGGAAAACAGTGATTCTCAATGGCTGTCTGAAGTTACCCGCAAGCATCACAAATCCTTTCATCCAATCCGACACCTATTATTAATTCGATTCCTAACCAATTCAGTAAATCGATTCTTCACTACCAAGTATCAATATCAGCCGTTTGGAAAAGCACCTTGGATCTGTCTCAATCCCGCCGCAAATCACTATCGCCAGCCAGTGATTACCGATTTGAAGATTTCCCACTGTTTGGAAAACAAACGACCGCTAGGGGTATTCTCCTGCGATTGTGGGATGATTTACTGTCGAACTGGCCCTGATGAGAGTGAAGAGGATCTATATAAAATCGGCAAGATTGTCGAGTTTGGCGAACTGTGGCAGCAAAGATTGCGAGAGCTGGTGGAACAGCAAAAATTGGGATTGAGAGCCGTTGCGAGAGAACTCAACGTGGATACTAGGACGGTGAAGCGGTATGTGTCTAATCTCAAACTTGAGAGCCATTGGGAGAAAAGAGCAGTACAGCCGATCGCTGAAAACACTTTTGTGGATGACATTCAATCGGTGGATCGATCGCTCATCCCTGCACAACAGCGAGAGGATTGGACTAACCTGCAACTGCAATATCCTGATGCTACGAAAACCGAGCTACGGAAACTTTCGCCAGCTACTTATGCTTGGCTCTATCGTCACGATCGAGATTGGCTCAACGGTAATTCTCCAGCATTGCAGCAACCTACGGCGACAAATGAGCGAGTGGATTGGGTCAAACGGGATCTCGAAGTACTCGATCGAGTCCAATTAGCTGTTGATGCGATGCTCAAGGCAGAAAAACCGCAGCGGTTGACAATCGGTGGAATTGGTAAAGCGATCGGTTTATTAGCATTGCTGGAGCAACACTTGGATTTAATGCCGATGACTGGAGATTATCTTGCAACAGTAATGGAATCGATCGAGGATTTCCAGATTCGGCGGATTAGATGGGCGATGGGGGAATTAGATCGGAGGCGGGAACCGATGGTGAGTTGGCGCGTGATGAGATTGGCTGGATTGGGCGGAAATATTAGCGATCGAGTAAAATGTTCATTAGAGGAGGAAGTAAAATAAACCTCCTGATTCAAAATATTTTTTTGTATTTGCAGTCCTTTTTCAGCGAATACAGTTTTCAAGTAAATGTGAGGGAGCTGTGGATTGGTCGAGATTTAATTTACATGGCGATGCTCCCACAAGAGCCTTTGAATCTTTAACTGGAATAATCTTTGAGCTTTGGTGTCGCCGTGAATATGACTCATCGCTACAGCAAGTGATATTTGTTAATGGCTCTGGTGGTGATGGTGGTGTTGAAGCCTACGCATTGCTAAATAATGGCGATCTGATTGGTTTGCAAGCAAAATGGTTTAGAGAGCCACTACAAGATTCACAGATAACTCAAATCAAAAGCTCTTTAACTACTGCGGCAACTGTTAGGCCAAGATTAACTAGATATATCGTCACTATTCCTAGAGATCTAGGTGATGTTAGACGAAAAGGTAAGACTGTAACAACAGAACGCGATCGGTGGAATAATTTTGTGAGTACGGCTAGATCGGACTATCCCAACATAGCTATCGATTTATGGGATGAAACAACCTTAACTAGTTTATTGGCAGAATTGGGTAGTGAAGGGCTAACTCGCTTCTGGTTTGAAAGTTCAATTGTAGATTTAGAATCTATGAAGTTAAAGCTTGCCCAAGCTCAACATGGTTGGCTAGCAAACAGATATTATCCTCTTCAGCATCAATGTGGTCAAATTCAAGACGATCTGAACTTGCGGCTCAACGGTACTGAATGTTTTGGGGATGAATGGTTACAGGAGGTTAAAAAAGTATTAGCTTTACTAAAAAAATCTCAGCTTAATCTTCAGAGGCTAAATAGGTATCAAAAAGTAAATAATAATCCTAATGCGACAGATATTATATTTCAAGTAGGAGAATCTATCAGTAAAGCGATTGCAGAGCAAGAGGAATTAGATAAATTACTTTCTAATAATTATTCTTTTCCAGTCAAATCGAATTCAAAAAAAGTAAATCTGGATTATTCATATATTTACAAATTAATTGACATACTATCAGAAGAGGATTCAAATGCAGAGAAAGGATATAACAGTACTAAAAAAATTCGTGAGCAGCTAGAGAATACAGTTGAATGCTGGAATAATAGAAAAATTACACCTCGATTACTCAATCGGTTAGGATGTCCTGTTATTTATGTTGGTGAGCCAGGAATTGGTAAAACTCATGCCCTCGTAAATACCGTTGAGCAGCACATTCAGCAGAATAAGCCAGCTATATTAATTCGTGCTAAAGATATAAACCTCAGTCATAGCTGGGATCGGATAATTGCGACAGCAGTAGGAGAGCCTAGTTGGAATGTACAGCAGGTTTGTGATGCGCTAAGTGCTACTGCGGTGCAGTCTGAAGTTAGAGCTGTTAATGGTAATCAGTCTTCACCAGTTCGTATTCTAATTGCGATTGACGGTCTTGATGAAACGACAGGATCGATTAAATGGGGTGACAAAATCGGTGAAATCGTTCCACTATCTCAGAAGTATCCACGTTTACTATTTGTTTTCTCTGTTCGTGGAAGTTTATTTGAGTGCATCAACGATCGAGTAGGGAGTAATTTTGATTGTCAAATCATTCAAGATTCTGATGCTCCTTTGGATAAGATATTTGAATCTTACTGTCAGCTTAACCAGATCCAGTGTCCATCACTAGTTCGATGGGCTTTGCAGACACCCTTTGCTATTCAGTTGTTTGCGGAACTTTACAAGGGTCAAAGTATCCATAGTGTTGTCTTGGAAGATTTTTCTCTAGTTAAGCTGATTAGCAAAAAGATAGATTGTATCGAAATAGAGATTAGTGATAAAAATAATTTCCCTAATGGAATTACTCCAGTACGAAGTTCTTTAAGGGCGATTGCTAGAAATTGTCTCGATAGAGTAGGCGGTATATCAGAACCGGAAATATTAGAAATAGCTGATAAAGCACAAGCTTCTTGTGGGCTACTATCTCGATATCAGTTGTTAGAAATATTAAATCAGTGTAGCGATCGAGGATTATTACTCAAACGAACTCAATACAACCTTGAAGATCCTCTCGCTGGAGATACATATACTTGGGATTTAGCATCACAAAGCATAACAGATTTTTTGCTAGCACACGAAGCATTTTCCTCTGTCAAAGATAATCCAGATAGATATCTAAGCTTACCAGCATACTTAGAAAAACATTCAGATGCAGTATTGCTTTCGATAAATTTACTTTGTGAAACGGGATTCGATTTTTACAATTCTAAGTTGTGGGCTGATAGTATTCATTCAAAAACAAGAGAAAATATTCAATTGACTGTTCTATCAATGATAGCTACTAACCATAGTATTAAATATCTTGAATGGGTAAAGGAACTATTCATTCGTGATATGCCAACCTGTCAGGAGATTTTGAGAAGATTGGTAGAACCATGTTTAAGAATTCCTAATCATCCATATGGTGCAAATTTTGTCCATGAAACATTATTACCATTGAGCGTAGCAGATCGGGATTTATTATGGTCTGGGCCATACTATATTCCTCATAATCATGGTGCTAAGTGGGAGGGAACTGCGAGAAATCCAGTACTTGAAACATTAGATCTAGCTGATGATGATAAATGGGATTCGGCACCTTTGTTGTTGGCATGGGCTACCACTACTGTAAATAATGGGAATCGTCGCAGAATTCGATCGAGTATCGCTCAGTGGGGTCATAATAAGCCTAGCGAACTGCTAAAACTAATTGAGAAGGCACTGGAGACTAACGACCCTCAGATGAGAGAGGACATAATGCTGTCTGCGTATGGTGCAGCTTGTCTAGTTAGACCAGATGAAACTTGGCTAGACTTATGTAATTGGATTGTCGATTTCTTCTTTAAGCCGAATAGTATTGGGGATGCGCGGAATGCGGTAGTAAGGCACTGTGCAACTAGCATTATTATGAGATGCTCTCTTTGTGGAGTTTTAATAACCAAGCAGCAGCTAAATTATGTTGAGAATTTTACTATCGACCCGAATGAATTATTAGCAATCGATCGAGAAGCAGCACTAAATGTACACGATCATGGTGGATACTCGCCAATTGATGGCGATCTTGCTTGGTATGTTGTACCTAATGCGGTTGAACCATTCTTTGGTTCTATAAAAGATTTTGTCTTTAATCCTCAACCTTATGAATCTGTTCAAGATTTCATCCAGATATATTCACAAACTTACAATTTACCAGATTTAAACGCTCGTAAGTTTACATTTGGGTTTGTTAGAGCATATATAAATCAACTAGGTTGGTCGGAAGATATTTTTTATGGCAAACCTAATGGAGGAAAAGATGGTGAAATAGTAGGTGCTGATATCGCAATCGTAAGAAAGCACTCGTCTGCTTCTCATGGAGAAAGAAGCTCAGTATTGACTTTTGCTGAAAAGTATGTGTGGCTGGCAATTAACGAACTAATTGGGATTCTTGCTACTTGTCTACCAGCACACGATGATAGCGATCGACCATTTGACCTACCTGTATCATTAAGTCTGTTGGTGGAAATTAATAATCCAGCAACAGATCTGAGACAGCCCAAATTGGACGAAGAATATCTAATTCTCCCATTTCCAGATTTATCTCCAGATGCTCCATTATTGAGTGAATTGCAAACCGATCGATCTAATGAATGGGTCAAAAAGGCAGCATTGCCACCCGTCGAGCCATTGATTCAGATCGATTCATCTTGTCTTCCTGAAGATGCTAAACAACATGAGTGGTTAGTTCTACAGTCATTTGCTAATTTTATAAACGATGATAGTCAATCTGTTTCAGCTTTATGGACATCATGCTTCACAATATCCAAGACCCATCTACCCTCGCTTAGAAATGGGATGGTAGATGAAAATACATGGCGGGATATTCATGAATTCAAGGGAGGAATCAGGTCTGCTGAATTTTATCAAGATCCATCGGAGGTCGTGTGGGCAAAGTGGATACAGGACATAGAATGCGATCGAGATTTGATCTTAAAAGATAGATCTGGTGAAAATATAAAGGTCGCGGCTAGAGCAACAAGCTGTAAATTCCACTGGCAGAATTCCGAGACTGAAGTAGAAGAATGGATTCCTACGAGCAATCTATGTCAACACTTAAAAATAGTAGATTTTCAAAGTGGTCGCTTTATCAATGATGCTGGAGATGTTACTTGTTTGTCGTTAAAACAAGACATCCAAGACAATAGTTTTCATGTTCTCGTTATCCGAAAGGATATTATGGATGAATACCTGAAGAAAAATAAATTAGCTATCGTTTGGGGTGTACGGATATTTCGTGAACCATCATCTACGTTTGCGATGTTGTCAGAAAAAGGAGAAAGGATGTTTCGGGACTATAAATCAATAGTGATTCGCTCCAAAACAGCACTAGAGATAATCCACCATAATGATGTAATTCAAGCGTGGGGAGCTAAAAAAATCAACGTAGATTGAAAATTCTATTGATGAGATTGCGAGTAGCTTCTAGATTGCTTTGCTTGTAACCCAGTTTCAGTAAATATTAGAGAGATCGAACTAAATTTAGTCGATCGATACTGGGTTGTAAGCATTCCACGCATGGGATCGATCGATTTCTATAACTCTATAAACATATATCTGGCAGCTTAGTACTCGATCCCATGCAAATACTCATTAATGGCTTAAAGTAGATATATCTGGATGAGGGTTGGACATGCAAATTAAATCTATCAAAGTTTATAACTTTAAATCTTTAGACAACTTTGAATTACCATTGGCTAAATTTAACTGTTTAGTTGGACTTAATGGTTCGGGTAAGTCAACGGTATTGCAATTCTTTGATTTTTTATCTCAACAATTTAGAGGCGATCTGATTGGTTGGTTGAAGAAGCGACAGTGGGAGGCATCTGACCTTAATTCAAAGCTGACTCGAAAGCAAAACATTAGTTTTGAAGTATTGCTAATCCATCCTGATGATTTTGAGATTAAATGGTCTGCTAGTTTTAATCGTCAAACCTTGCACTGCACTAACGAACGAGTAGAATGGGATGAAAACACGATCTTAAAAGTAGAAGATGGTAGTTATAGCATTTGGGAATTATATGATGAATTCAAAACGAGAAAAGATTATCCGAATATACCTATAGTTTATCAAGCAAGAGAGCTTTCAATGTTCGGAGGGATAAACTTTGATTACCAAGGCTCTTTAATATCACTGATTAAAGAATCTCAACTACCTAACGAATTACTTCAACTAAAGAAATTTTTCACCGATCTACATGCCCTCGATTTACTAGCTCCCGAATTGCTTAGACAAAGGACTAGAGACGCAGGTAATAGCTTAGGATTAGGTGGTGAGAAGCTCTCGGCATTTTTGTATGAAATTGGGGAAGCAAAGCGAGTTAGTATTCAAGCAAAACTGGCTAAAATTTATCCACGATTCCGGCATCTCGATATATTATCGCTGCGCTCTGGTTGGAAAAGCCTTACCGTTCAAGAGCAATTTGGAGATACGATCGTCAAGACGGAAGCTCGACATGTAGCTGATGGATTTCTGCGGATGTTGGCAGTATTTGCTCAACTATCTAAAGAGCAAAGTTTTTTGTTGCTTGATGAAATCGAAAATGGTGTTAATCCAGAACTAATTGAGTTCCTGGTGGATGAATTAGTTGACTCCGCTCCACAAGTGTTGATTACTACTCATAGCCCGATGGTTTTAAATTACCTAGAAGATGATGTTGCGATCGCGGGAATTATTTATATCTACAAAAATCAGATTGGGGCGACTCAGGCGATCCGATTGTTCGATATACCTAGAATGCGCGAGAAGTTGACCGTTATGGGTGCGGGCGAGGTGTATGAAGATACGCTGTTAACGCAGCTAAATGCAGAAATTTTGGGAGCTAATTGATGCATTTAG
>NZ_JBGSQZ010000324.1:0-2570 GCF_041737865.1 Chamaesiphon sp. | reverse complement strand
TCGAAAGAGAAGTGTCTTGGGTCTAACAAGCTTTGATAAGAACGTTGAAGCAAACATAACTTTAGAACTAATCAAACCGATTAAACCTAATCATGTCCAATTTTGTATTTCTAATTGATGCAAATAAAACACCAATGAATCCAATTCACCCAGCCCATGCTCGTGAATTAATGGAGCAAGGTAAGGCAGCCGTTTTTCGGATGTTTCCATCCACATTAATCATGAAGCGAATAGTGGATAAAATAATCACTTATCCACTATCCCTTCGCATCGATCTAGGTAGCAAGTTTACAGGTATTTCACTGGTAAATAACCGAGATGAAGCGATCTGGGGAATGGAGCTACAACATCGAGGACTTGCAATTAAAGATGCACTTGAAACGAGAAAAGCTGTACGTCGCAGTCGTCGGGCGCGCCATACTCGCTATCGTCAAGCTCGTTTCCTCAATCGCGAGCGTCCTGCTGGATGGCTAGCTCCAAGCTTAATGCACCGTATTCTTACTGTTGGAACTTGGGTCAAACGTTTAATTAAATACTCGCCAGTAGCAGAGATTCGACAAGAATTAGTCCGGTTCGATCTTCAAAAACTAGAGAATCCTGAAATATCGGGTGTTGAATATCAGCAAGGCGAATTACTCGGATACGAGGTGCGTGAATATCTACTTAACAAGTGGGATAGAAAGTGTAGTTATTGCGAGATTAAAGGCGTGCCGCTCCAAGTGGAACACGTTATACCAAAAGCCAAAGGGGGATCTAATCGCATCTCAAACCTGTGTTTGGCTTGCGATAAATGCAACAAGAAGAAAGGAACATTGGCTCTCAAAGAGTTTCTGTCTGGCAAACCCCAACTGTTGAATAAAATTCAATCTCAATTGAAAGCTCCGCTCAAAGATGCGGCGGCAGTTAACTCAACTCGTTGGGCATTTTTCGATCGATTAAAGTTGACTGGATTGCCTGTATCCACTGGATCGGGAGGTCTAACTAAATTTAATCGGACGCGGTTAGGGTTGCCCAAGACTGACTGGTTAGATGCCGCTTGCGTAGGTGTTGTAGATACGCTGCAAGTTTTGACATTCAAGATCTTGAGTGTCAAAGTAACAGGTCACGGGTGCAGAAGAATGACCAGAATTGATAAGTACGGTTTTCCCTGTACAGAAGCCAAGCAAACGTTCAGCCACATATCAACTGGTGATTTTGTCAAAGCTACCATTCAAAAAAACAGGAAAAATGTAAGGGCTG
Source organism: Chamaesiphon sp. (assembly GCF_041737865.1). Classification (NCBI taxonomy): domain Bacteria; kingdom Bacillati; phylum Cyanobacteriota; class Cyanophyceae; order Gomontiellales; family Chamaesiphonaceae; genus Chamaesiphon; species Chamaesiphon sp. Next base: position 1,331 of record NZ_JBGSQZ010000324.1, on the reverse strand, counting down.
GAACTTACACAGGGCGCGTTAAAACGCCGACTCCGAAAGGATGTGAGGTAGTGATAAATGGATTTAGAGTTGCATTTTCCAGTATGCAAGATCTCAAAATCATCCATCATAACGACGGCTTTAGCTACGCTTGACTCCGATAAACTCCAAAATAATGCAATCTAATCAATCGACATAGATTGAGATCGCGACGGTTGAGGTGCTGGGCGGGTCACCCGCTAGGTTTCAGGCATAATTTATTTGATAAATAATTGCACATACCTAATTAATATTATCTGTTTAATGCGGTACGATCTACTTCTCCATCATTTCAGGGGCTAACGGGGACGCAACCGTCGAGTGAAATCGATCGTTAGATGAGCGACAATTATCAAATTAACTGAGCATCTGACCCTTGACGATCGGCGATCGCTCGCACAAGATCGGTAATATGTCCTAAACTGCGATCGATTTTCGGGAATTAACTATCGATCGAGTGAATCAGATGATGTATACTCGCAGTTTCTTCATCACCAAAGCGCAGGGGATTTGAGCAAACACCTTTCGCTGTCTGCTTGGTGCAACGCACGCTGAGGAGACCGTCTAGCGACACGTCTATGCCTACGGCAGGCTAACGCCAACGCCGGAGTGCGCGATTGCATCCGCAACTGTCAACTGTCAACTGTCAACTGTTAAAGTAGCTTCGCGCTCTCATCCTCTAATACCTAAACTATATGGCGAAGAAAAGTATTATCACAGCAGTAGCATTGGTAGCGGCTGCTGGAACGGGATATGCTGGTTATAAATATATTTATAGCGGCGAAAGTAATGCTGGCGATCTCGCTACCGTAATTCCTGAAAATGCCTTGATGGTGGCTTATGTTTCTAACGAACCCGAAGCCTGGGCAAAGTTACAAAAATTTGGGACTCCAGCAGCTCAAAAAATCGTGACGGCACAACTCCAAGAGACGCAACAGAAGTTGCTATCCGAAACTCAACTGGATTTTAATCGAGACGTGCAGCCGTGGCTGGGCAACACCATGTTGGCAATTTTGCCGGATGCGGAGGGTAAAGCCAGCAAACCTCGGTTCTTAATTGCGATCGGGATTAAAGACAAACTTAAAGCGTTAGACTTTGCCAATAAACTCAAAGCTCAAAGTAAAGAACCAACTAAAGAAATTGATTACAAAGGGATTAAAATTACTGATAGTGGCACAGGTAATCGGGAAACCTTTAGCGCACTAGTAAACGATCGATTGGTACTTTCACCCGAAAGACAAGCAGTAGAAGAAGCGATCGATACCGCTCAAGGGCAACCTTCCCTCGCGAGTAAAGCCGGGAGTGATTGGTTT
>NZ_JBGSQZ010000270.1:0-6704 GCF_041737865.1 Chamaesiphon sp. | reverse complement strand
AGCCCTCCCTTATAAAGGGGAGGGAGCAAGATTACAAAAGCCCCTTTATAAGGGGCAGGGCTGATCTATTGGAAAAAGAATAATGCTAAAACCCAATTGTTTCGTTTAACTTCCATCTACATTCGATCGAGACTTAACGACAGAAAAGGGTTAGAGCGGTTTTTCTCTGGTGGATGGATCAGCCCTGCTCTACAAGGGGGGGTAGCTCGACATCAACCGAAGTCTAGCCGACTCGAAAATCCAATTTGGTTCCAGACTTGCTTAATTCTGACCGCCCAATACTTCCGCTTTGGTGCGGTTAATATTTTCAACTAGTTCATGACGATCTTGTTCGCGGAGCAAGTAACGCCAAACAAACCGGACTACGTATACTAAACCAATTAGTTTGAGCAGTGGTGTTACCAGTGGGATATCATCGATCGCATTCAATCCCGCAAACATCAGTTTAAATCCAAGAATAGCGATAAAAGCTACACCTAGAATCGTCAGAAGCTGACGATTGTTTTTAAAGAAGATCGCAATAGTTGATACTGTTTCTTCAAAAAATCCTGTCGTTCTGGTTTGAATAGTTACCCACAGTTCTTCTGCTGACTCAACTGTCGATTGCTCGTTATTCATCATCGGTTCATTAACCGGAATATCTCCTAAAATGGCTGGAGTTTCGTCATAATTCATCACATTTTCAGGAGTATCGACGGACATGGCTGGTGATTCGTTATCACTCATCACAGCTTCAGTCACCGGAGTATCTGTGGAAAGGGCTGTTGATTCGTCATAACTCATAATGGTTTCAGCAGGAATATCTGCCGACTCAATGGGCGATTCATCGTAATTCATAATGGTTTCAGCAGGAGTATCTACAGACGTTAGCGATTCCTCTGCGATTACCGATTCAGCAGCAGCGGGATTATCTACCAAGTCAGTTGGCGATTCCCCGTGCTTCATCGCATCAGCAGGAGTAGAACTATCTGCTGAAATAGTTTCCGCTTCTGCTTCGGCATACTCATCAATTCTCATAATCTCATGCAGCGCAATCTCGGTTTTCATGGCAGTGGCCCGTTGATTTCAAATAACGAATAAAAGTTGAATTAATTTAGCGAAATTGCCGATTTGGCATAGCCCCTGACTGCGGAAAATCACTAATGTCATCAGCACTAGTCATCATCAATCGATCGAATCAGTGCCAGAAAGCCACAATCTTTTCAACTCATTTATATAATGATACGAGTCCGATTTCGATCGGTCATCATTCGATTTACCGATCTAGCTCGAACCATTAGATAGAGGACAAAAATATGTCTAATCTGGGTAGTTTGCTAAGAGGATGTCAGTGTCAAATTAGACATCTAGTGTAGGGGGTGAATGGTGAATGGTGATGTCTCTCGATCGGAGTGGTACGGAAGTTGAGGTAGGGTGCGTTACGGCTTGAGCCTAACGCACCATGTGTAGTATAAAGGTCGCAGAGATCTGATTTAGGATCGCTATAGTTTCCTAAGAGGATGTCAGTTTAGGTTAAGGATATTGGCTTCGTTGTGGTACCGCCAACGATTTCAGTCTCTAGGCTCTTAGGAGACACTGACGTTAAGATACAACCACTCCGAGCAGCCAGATCGATCGTCAGATGAGCCGCCTCATCCTGTTTCCATGACAGTTCCGCCGTGCCAAATAGTTGTCGTTCGGGGCGAGTCTTTAATCCCAGAGCTACTAGATCCAGGCTGACTTTTACTGACTCGGTACCGACATTGACGGCGACGAGGATTTCCGTCTCATCCAGAGTCCGAACGAAAACATACGCACTTCCCTCGGCATAGATCGATCGATAGGTACCGATTCGTAGAGCTGGGTGAGCATGACGGAGGGCGATGAGTTGCTGATGATAGCTCAAAAGTTCTAAGTCCCAATCCGACTCAGGGGGAAATCCCCTGCGGGAGTCAGGATCGGTTGCTCCTGCTAAACCTACCTCATCGCCATAGTAAATACTGGCTGCACCTGGAAATGTCAGTAATAGCAGCGTAGATAGTTCGACACTGGCGCGATCGGATTGAGCGATCGACATCAATCGCGCGGTATCATGGCTGGCTAAGAGGTTTAACTGCGTAAGCTGAATTTCCCAGGGGTACAAATCCAGCACCGCCTGAATTTTGGCGGCGTATGCGGGGGCAGATAGGGGCGGGTAGGGTTCATAACTGGGATTTTGGACATAATCCATTACCACGCGATCGCCAGCGGCAAAAGCGATCGTCGGCCCCGTAAATAGGTAATTCATCACCCCATCAAATTGGGTACCATCGAGCCATTGTCTGGCATCTGTCCAGACTTCGCCCACGATATAAGCTTCGGGGTTAACGGCTTTGACTCGATCGCGAAACTCTTGCCAAAACCCTTCTGTCTTAATTTCAAATGGTACATCCAACCGCCAGCCATCGACACCCATTTTAATCCAGTGCTCGGCAATCTCCATGATGTATTCTTTGACATCAGGATTATCGTGATTGAATACAGGTAGAGCGCGATTGTCTACCCAACCTTCGTAGTTAGCAGGTCGATCGCCATCATAAGCTGAAAGCGGCCAGTCATGAATTTTAAACCAATCCAACCACGGGGAATTGGGGCCGTTTTCTAAGATATCACTAAAAAAGAAAAAGCCCCGACTGGCATGGTTGAAGACTCCATCGAGGACAACTTTGATATCGCGCTGGTGAGCTTGCTCTAGTAGTTGCTCGAAGGCTTTATTTCCACCCAGGAGCGGATCGACTTGATAGTAGTCGTGAGTATGATAGCGGTGATTGGATGTGGACTGAAATATCGGTGTGAAGTAAATCGCATTGATGCCCAGATCCTGAAGATAATCCAGTTTGTCGATGACTCCCCACAAGTCACCACCTTTATAACCTTGTTGAGTTGGTGGCGCACTCCAGTCTTCCCAGGTGGGATTTTTTAATAAGCGTTTGCGAGGTTCTTGACTGATGACAAATCGATCGGGAAATATCTGATAAAAAACTGCATGTTTGACCCATGTTGGTGTCTCAATTTTCATAGTTAACGTGACGGGATAAAGGTAGGGTGTGTTATCGCAGAGCGTAACGCACCAGCGATGTAGAGTAACGCACCAGCATCTAATACTGTTTGAGTAGCACGGTATTACTTATCTATTGTCCCGAACAAACCTAGTTGTGCATCTATGTCTTTTGGGATAGACATAGCACTTTACTCCTCCCTCATAGGGAAGTTGGCTAACAGTTCTAATTAGAGATTGAATGGTCTAAGTAGGTGGAACATCAACTCTGCCCTGACTAATCGGTTAGATTAGCGATTTTTTAACTTCACTCTGGCATTTATAGGAGAAAGCGATGTTGGTAATTAGGTCACTTTTTCACAGCCATGTAGCCGATTTGATGGCTCAGGTTAATACTATTGAGCGGACGACGGTAGCTTTTTCATCGCCGCAATTCTTTACGGCTCTGGTGGCGGGTTTATTCTTGACGTTTGGATTTCAGATGCTGCTGACCAATTTGTCAGTAGCGGCGGGCATTTCCGTCTGGAGTCTGGCTCCCCATGATGATGATACTCATAGTTCGGGCAATAGTTTGCCGCCGATCGGTACGGCAGTAGGTGTCTGGACAGTAGCCACAGTTAGTATCGCGCTATTTTTTGCGTGTTTGCTGGCTGCGAAATTGAGCCTGGTAAATAGTGCCGTAATTGGTGCAACTCTGGGTCTGACGATCTGGGCTGCTTACTTTTCGATTTTGATCTGGATTAGCTCCACCACTGTCGGCTCTCTAGTCGGCTCTGTGGTGAGTACCGCAACCAAAGGGTTTCAAACGGTATTTGGGACAGCAACAGCGGCTCTAGGGGCAAAAGCGGCAGGTGCTGAACTAGTTTCATCTGCTGAAGCAGTCGCAGCAGCAGTCCGCCGTGAAATGACCGCCTATATCGATCCTCAAGAAGTTCAGGCATCTTTTAGGGATCTACTCGGCACGGTGAAGCCGCAAGAGCTGGATATTAAGGGGATTAGAGCCGAATTTGAAAAAATCCTCAAAGATTCTGACTTTACCAAAAATATCGATAAGGATAACTTACCGACACTCAGCCGCGAAACCTTTGAAAATCTCCTCAAAGAGCGCACCGATCTATCGCCCCGCGATGTCAAAAAGATTGTCGATGAACTCGACCAATCGTGGAATGGAGCCATTGGCGGAGTAGCTAAAGGTGGCGGACTGGGCGAACTGATGAAGCTGGTCAAGTCGGCTAAACCTCAAGATCTACTCTCAGGCGGCTTCTCACAGCAGCTCGATCGATTTGTCAAGGATATGGGTCAGGGTGAAAATTCGAGCCAGTTAGAGCAAGGATTGGGTGCTTTGATGGGGATTGTACTGGGTCGCTTGGACTTATCAGACCTCGACGTTGAAAAAATTAAGGGTCAAGTCAAGGATGCTCAGTCGCAGCTCAAAACCCAGGTAGATAAAGTAACTGATAAGCCAAGTCCGAACCTTTCGGCTGGTGCGAGTGTGATTCGATCGGATGTCGAGCACTATTTACTCAATACTTACTCTTGGCAAATGACTCCCGAACGGATCGAGCGGGATTTTCGCGATACTCTCTACGATCCTAAAGCCGATGCCAGAAGTATTCGTCAGGGGATTGAAACGCTCAAACCTGCTGAATTTACCACCATCCTCCAGTCGCGCGGAGTATTTACCCAAGAGAAGATCGCCGAGCTGACAGCGGCTCTCGATCGAGTCCGGTTGCAAGTTTTGGCACAAGTGCGCGCTGCCGAAACGAGCGGAATGTTTGAAAAGATGCAGACTACTGTCAACCAATATCTGCAAACGACTCCCAAAGAGCGGTTATTTTCTAACGCCGCAGCTCAAGACTTCAAAGCACTATTAGCCGATCCTGACGCCGATCCTCAAGAACTACACGATCGATTGGCTCGGCTCAAACAGGATCGCTCTTTGAACGGTTTTCAGCAACGGAGCGATCTCACTATTGCTGAGAAATCACAGATCGCCCAATCCCTCGCGCCGATCCTGGAAGTAGCCATCGCCGATACTCAGGGGCTACAAGCTGGCATCCAAACCAGGGTGACAACTCAATGGCAACAGGTACAGGACTACCTCCGCAGTACTGGGAACGCGGAACTCAATCCTGAAGGCATCAAGCGGGACATCCAAAAGCTATTAGACGATCCGCAAGCGGGCATTCACGACTTGAAACTGCGGGCGGCTAGTTTCGATCGAGATACTTTGGTACAGCTTTTGAGTCAACGCCAAGATCTCAACGAAGCCCAAGTCAATGACATCTTAGATGGCGTGGAGTCAAACTGGAAACAGGTAACTCACGCACCAGCAGCTCTAGTAGATAAAGCTAAGACTCAGTATGAAGATACCACCTCGGCGATCGCTGATTATCTCCGTCGGACGGGGAAATCCGAACTCAACCCCGATGGCATCAAACGCGATCTCACTACATTGCTACATGACCCCAAATCGGGGCTAGAATCAATTCGCGATCGCTTGAGCCAGATCGATCGAGATACCCTCGTCCAGCTCCTCAGCCAGCGCGACGACCTCTCAGAAGCCGAAGCTAACGCAACGATCGACCAGGTACAGGACACCATTCGGGGTGTGCTACGTACCCCACAACGATTGGCAGTTCGCGCCCAAGCCAAAGTCCAAGACTTCCAAACTACGCTGGAAGACTACCTCCGCAATACCGACAAAAAGGAACTCAATCCCGATGGGATCAAACGCGATCTCGGATTGCTACTGCAAGATCCCCGCTTGGGTTTAGACCACCTCAGCGACAGACTGTCCCATGTCGATCGAGCCACCATTGTAGCGTTGCTATCCCAGCGGGAAGATATCTCCCAAGCTGAAGCCGAACAGATCGTCGATCGAGTCCTCGCCGTTCGCGATCGAATGGTCGGGCAATTAGAAGCCATCAAAGCCAAAGTTCAGTCCGTAATTGACGGCATCCTGGGTAAAGTCCGCGACTACCTCAACGCCCTCGAACGCCCCGAACTCAACTATGATGGCATCCAAAACGATGTCCGCAAGCTGTTTGACGACCCGAATGCAGGTTTCGACGCACTCCGCGACAGGCTCTCACATTTCGATCGCGATACCTTAGTCGCGGTGCTCAGTTCGCGGGATGATATCTCCCAAGCCGATGCCAACCGGATTATCGACAAGGTTGACGGCGTTCGTACCAATGTCCTGCACCGAGCCGAGCGGATTCAAGACCAGATCCAGCATCGACTCGAAGACATCAAGCGTCAAGCACAGGCACAAGCAGAAGCCACACGCAAAGCCGCAGCAACAGCCGCCTGGTGGTTATTTGCCACCGCTTTCACCTCCGGTATTGCCGCAGCCGTAGCAGGTGCGATCGCTTAAATTAGTTGATAATTGATAGTTGATAGTTGATAGTTGATAGTTGATAGTTTGCACTCAGCGAACGGCTAGACTACGGTTTAGGTTGATTTACCCCCCCAACCCCCCCTTTATAAGGGGGGGCTTTTCATGTTCCCTCCCCTTTATAGAACCCTCAACTACCATCTAGAGTGAAGTGAATGCCGCTCCAAGCTTCACACACGCCATCCATACGTAGGGGAGTTTGAGAGGGCGGCGTTTCGCGCTCCTCGGCTCTGCCGAGGGTTTAGCGGCGTTTTTATTCGGGGGTCCCCCCCGAATAAAAAAACGACA
>NZ_JBGSQZ010000266.1:0-26299 GCF_041737865.1 Chamaesiphon sp. | reverse complement strand
TCGATCTCCATCAACAGGGAGTTAGCTTTCGCGAAATCGAACGCAGTACTGGTGTCTCGCATAATACTGTTATTAACTGGGTGAAAAATATGCAGATCGAGAAGTAGGGGTAATTCATGAATTACCCCTACTTCTCGATCGCGCGGGTACAATCACCTCATGCTGATGCCAACGCACAAGGCTGAATCAGCGTTTATGCTGGAATTCCTAATTGTTCGTGCAGCCTTCTAATTATCTCCAATGTTAATGGACGCTTACGGTTGAGGATTTATGCTACTCTAGCGCGACTACCGATCGCAGGTTCTAAATCCTGTCTCGCCAAGCCGCGACTTTCCATGTAGTAAAGAATGGCCTCGATCGGTTCTGGCGGTAAAATCGGCTCGTGTTTGCGTTCGTATGCCTCTACCAGCGTCACTAAAAATTCTAACTTGTCAAACTCTGGCGTTCCTGTAGGTACATCAAATAACCGTTCTATTTCTGTCAAAGCAGCGCAATGAGTTTCCCGATCTCTGATTGGTTGTAAATCGTACATATTAACCTCAAATAGTTGTAGCATCTATATCGTCATCTTCGCGATGAGTACCGATAAATCGAATGAAGATGATGCTGATGCTTGAGCTGTTGTAATCTAGAGATCGAGAGATTTGCGCCGATCGCGATCGACTTGTACGATCGACCCCTAACCCCTGTTAAAATTGTAGAAATTGTAAAATTTTTTACCAAAACTTAATTTTAGGAGAACTATAGTAACCATGAGCGAAAAATCCTTAGTCATTTCCCCGTCAATCCTGTCGGCAGATTTTAGCCGCTTGGGTGAAGAAATTCGAGCTGTGGACGCCGCTGGAGCTGATTGGATTCACGTTGATGTCATGGATGGACGATTCGTACCAAATATTACTATCGGTCCCCTGATTGTTGAAGCCGTTCGCCCCCACACCAAAAAGATTATCGATGTCCACTTGATGATTGTGGAACCAGAAAAGTATGTAGCTGACTTTGCCAAAGCTGGTGCTGATATTATTTCTGTCCACGCTGAGTACAATGCTTCCGCTCACTTGCATCGCACCTTGGGACAAATTAAAGAACTAGGCAAGCAAGCTGGTGTAGTCCTCAATCCTGGCTCTCCACTGGAACTGATCGAATACGTCCTCGACTTATGCGATTTGGTTTTGATTATGAGTGTCAACCCAGGTTTCGGCGGTCAAAGCTTTATTCCCAGTGCAGTTACTAAAGTTGCTAAGTTACGTCAAATATGCAACGAGCGCGGTTTAGATCCTTGGATCGAAGTCGATGGCGGTCTAAAACCAAATAATAGCTGGCAAGTCATCGAAGCTGGTGCAAATGCGCTCGTTGCTGGTTCGGCTGTATTTAATGCTCCTGACTATGCTGAAGCAATTAAAGGCGTTCGCAATAGCAAACGTCCTCAATTAGTAACAGCTTAATTAAGTTGACCGGAGAGCGGGGCGCAAATATAGGCTCAGTCGCACCATCCGAATTTTGCATTTACATGTACTAGCCAAAAAGACTGCTGGAGATTAACCCCAGCAGTCTTTTTCGATCGAGTTGAGAGGCAACCCGCGCCTATGAACCAGTACCAGTATTATTGGAGTTGGTTTGGATATAGAGAACGATCAGGAAAATCGTAGGTACTAAGATGAATAAAAGACTGGCAACAAAACCTAAATTGTTAGTTTCCATTAGCGTAATTTCTATAAATTATTTCGATCGACATATGGACTAGAATATCATTTCCCGTGAGAGTGTAGGAAAGATCGGGATATTTGACTTCTCCGTTCTTCCTCACTAGTCTCAACAAATCGAGCTACTCGAAACCCTCATTCTCACCAGCCAATCACCGCCGACACTAGGATTTGGGTTTAGTATTTACAGATACCGCCCCATTAACTATGGCTTGACAAGCAAGACGGTAGTTATCCGGTTTTTTAGCTAGTTTACGGTTCTCAAAATCAGTTCGGGGTGAGAGATTTTCCATCCCTTCGACGATCTCAACCCCACACATCCCACACTGACCGTAGCCGCCACAGTTGATCAGCTTACCTTTGAAGGTATAGATATCAATTTGGTTTTGAACTGCCTTCTCGCGCAGGTTTGACCCCTGTGCGACGACGATCTCTTTGTTCTCTTTGATAAATTTAATCGCAGTCATCTCGATACCCCCTAAATTAATTTACGTCCTATTAAGGATTATTAAGATTTTTGACGGTTTTGCCAAGGGGGTAAGGTTGGGGATAGGGGGATAGGTGGACGGGGGACATAGAGAAATTAAAACTATCTCATACCTAAAGACCAAAGCCTAACACCTAAACCCTAACACCTAAAGCCTAAACCCTAACACCTAAATTACTGTGCCAAAATTGTGGCTGTGCGGAGACTAGATAGGGCACGGTTGTAATTGAGGATCGCCGTGATGCGGTTGCCACGGGCGGTAGCCAGAGCAGTTTGAGCCACGATTACATCAGTTTGAGTGCCGACCCCAGCTTGAAAGCGCAACCGAGCGAGTTTGAGACTTTCTTCTGCTTGTCTGAGGGCTTGGGTGGAGGTGGCGATATTTTTTTGACTGGAGCCGAGGCTAAAATAAGCTTGTTCGACTTCAAACCGAATTTGATTGCGGGTAGTCGTGAATTGATTTTCAAAAATCTGTTGGCTGACCTTTTCTCGGTTGGAATTCGATCCGGCTGCGCCACCGTCTAGGAAGTTCCAACTCAACTGTGCGCCCAGGCTGTAGTTATCTTGGGCTGAAGTAGAAGTCGTCAGACTCTTACCAAGACCGTATCTAGCAAAAAGATTGACCTGAGCGGAGTCAGCCGCAGAAGCAATAATTTGCTGTTGTTGGCTAATCAGGCGGAGGGAGAGTTGTTGCTTAACTTCGGGGCGATTTTTGAATGCTATGACTACACTCTCTTCGAGGGAGTAGTTCCAGGTACCCGACTCCCGCACGGTATCGGCTGCTGTAAATTGAGTATTATTATCTACGACTAGGAGTTGAGCAATCCTTTGGCGAGCGGTCTGCTGTTGACCTTGAGAATTGGTCAGATCTTGATTGGCGGTCGCTAGCTGCACTTGAGCGCGGAGGATATCAAATCTAGTCCCGACACCAGCCTGTTCTTGGAGCTGGGCATCGCTCAAGCTGCGAGTTGCATCGCGGACGGAGGCTTGGTTGATGATGATGGCTGAGTCAGCCGCTTGGAGATCGTAGTAGGCGGTGATGACCTGACCGCGCACTAGTTGTTCGACTCGAAGCAGATCTAGACTGTCGAATCTAACTTGTTCTTCCGCAACACGGACGCTACTCTGATTTCGACCAGCACTGAGGACATTGTATGTGGCTTGGAGATTGCCTTGGACATCGGTGTTGCTGCTGTTGCCAACTTGAGGTCGATCGCCGATAATTAAGGGCGATCCTTGATTTTGGAGGGTGCTTGTCAATCCGACTTGCACGGATTGAGCGGCTTGTGCTGCGCCAATTGAGGCTTGAGATCGAGCGACTGTCAACCGTGAGGCTTGGACTTGGCGATTGTTGCGAAAGGCAAGATCGAGCGCTTCTTGGAGGGTAATGGCTCTGGTGCCAGTAATTTGCACTTCTCCACCTGTTTTGGGTAGATTGAGATCGTTGGGCAGTTTGCTATTACTGTCAGGTGTTGGGGTGTTAGTTTGGGCGATTTTCGATCGCTCTGGACTAGATTGGTTACTTGTGGCTAGTTGTAGGTGATGGGTATCTCCGCCGCCCAACGATTTTGCCCGTGCGGTTTCTACATATCCCAATCCACCTAAACCCAGCCCAATTATCGCCAAAATTGGTGGAAATCTAATTGTGCTAAGGAAACTAAATCTCTGAGTGCGGCTGGGGCGTGCTGTCACAACGCGCCGACGATCGAGCTGATGAAATAATTGGATCGGAGTTAGCATAGTCGATTAGTCTGTAAAACTGTTTAAAAGATCTGGAAGTCGGATACTACAGTCTAAGTTATATTAGACACTACCCACTAGCAACGATCGGCTCTCGATCTATTTTTCCCTAATTTTTCGAGAAAATCATGAATTCCATTGACTGGAACTAATGGAATCTGTAATTTTTGGGCTAGTTCCTCGATTGTCACATCATCGAGAAACTTGGCTTCGTCGTGTTTGAGCATCACGCTGGGGATTAAAACTCGATCGCCCAAATCTCGCCCTGGTAGCTCGTGAAGTAAATCGTGTCCTGTTAATAAACCTGTGACTGTCATCTGTTGCCCCCAATATTGGCTGGCGATCGCCACCAAGTTGACCGTTAGACCTGGGATACTATTCAACTGGTTGACGATGGGTTGGAAGGCATTTTCGACGGCATTGCCGACCACCCAGGTGCAGATATGAGGAGGATCGATCTCGGTAATTTCCCATTCAGCTATTTCCTCAGCAAATTCATCGAGAAAGCGACGAATCGAACCAACGCCGTTTCCCAGTTGGGGATAGTCTTCGTAGTAATCGCTAGGTGGTAGTTCTACTCCCGCAATCAGATACCATTCGTCAGCTAACCAGACGAAAGTCGAACCAAATTGTTGCCGAAATTCTTGTTGGAGGGCTTCGACTTGGGAGATGACAATTTTGGCTGTGGCTGGCGTGACGGGAGCAAGTTCGGTTAAGTTAGGGCGAAATCGGGTTAGTCCGACGGGAACGACTGCGACGGAAGCCACAGCGGGTGTATCGCCATGATGAAAGCTTGCCAAATCGCGGATTGTGCGATCGAGATGCACTCCATCGTTGATGCCTGGACACAATACCACTTGAGCGTGGATTTCGAGGCGATGAGACTGAAACCATGCCAATTGGTTCATGATTTCACCCGCACGAGCATTTTTTAGTAGTTGCGATCGAATCTCTGGCTCGGTAGCATGGACGGACACATACAGGGGCGAAAGCCGCATCTGGGCGATCCGATCCCACTCCTTGGTACTAAGATTGGTTAGAGTAAGATAGCTCCCATATAAGAAACTCAACCGATAATCATCATCTTTAAAATATAAAGATTCGCGTTTACCAGGCGGTTGTTGATCGATAAAACAAAAGGGGCATTTATTATTACACTGAATCAAACCATCGAATAAAGCCGACTCAAACTCTAGCCCCAAATCTTCATCGTAATCCTTCTCGATCTCAACCTGATGCGCTTTTCCCTTAGCATCTAACACTTCTAAGTCCAGCAGTTCATCCGAACATAAGAACTGATAATCAATCAGATCGCGTGGTTTTTGACCATTGATTTTGACCAATCTATCGCCAGAAGTAAATCCAATTTCTGCCGCGATCGAATCGGGAATAACTCCGGTAATTACAGCCGGACGAATTGTATTTTCACTCATGAGTTGGGATTTAGCAGTGTGGGAGGTGTGGGAAGAATGGAAGATTTTCGCGCGGATTTTGAATTTAAACATTCCCCATGCCTAAACCCTAAAGCCTAAAGCCTAAAACCTAAAACCTAATTTCTCCGTCCACGTCCAGGCGGAGTATTCTGACTGGGCGCGACGGGAGGTGGAGCGACGATTTTGACTAGGACTTGAGTACCAACAATTTTAGCAGGATAGGCAGCTAAAGGCTTGGTCGCAGGGCCATTGATAACGTCACCATTGGCTTCAAAGTTGGAGCTATGACAGGGGCATGTATATCGTTTTTCCCCAGCTACCCATTTTACATCACAACCTTGATGGGTGCATTTAGGGTTGACAGCAATTAATTTTTGAGGATTACTGGGATTTCTTAAAACTGCAACTTCTTTAGTCTGAAGATAGCCGTTTTTTTCTAGATCGGCAACAGTGCCAACTACTGTAAAACCTGAATCTACTTTAGGAGTAGATGGTTTAGCAGAGTCTTTGTTAGTGGTGGTTTGAGCTGTCGATTTAGTTGGAGTGCAGATTGATAAAATTATTGGGAAGCAGCTAGTTAGCCAACCAATGCTAAAATACCTAAAAAATGAGCGACGTTTCATCATAATGGTTAATTGACGATTCAGCAATGCGAACGCTACGCGATCGAATCTAACACTTCAATCTTAGCTAATTTTTACCTGCATCATCTAGATCTGATGTGCTGTGATTAAATCTGGTGCTGTTGTTAATTTGCCATCTTCTAGATAAACGATCGCATCGGCAATATCCAAAATCCGATTGTCATGAGTTACTAACAAGATCGTGCAACCTTGTTCCTTAGCTAATTTTTGCATCAAATCCACCACGTCGCGTCCAGATTGTTTATCTAATGCCGCCGTCGGTTCGTCAGCTAGCAAGATCTTAGGTTGGCTCACTAGTGCCCGCGCGATCGCCACTCGTTGCTTTTGTCCGCCGGATAAGTTGTCTGGATAATAATTTACTCTTTCGCCCAATCCTACTAATTCTAATATTTCGATCGATCGATCTTTCATTTCCTGAATTGAATATTCAGCATGTAACTCCAATCCCATTTTAACGTTTTGTAGAGCAGTTAGGCTCTCATGTAAATTGTGGGCTTGAAAGATATAACCATGATGGCGGCGTTCGATCGTCAGTTGTTTTGCTGAGGCACCACACATTTCCGATCCTAACACTTTAAGGCTACCAGATTGTGCCGATCGTAATCCACCGCATAAAGTTAGCAATGTAGTTTTACCCGAACCAGATGGCCCCGTCATGATGATAATTTCACCTGCATTTATTTCCAGATTGATATCAAATAGCACTTGCTTACGAAGTTGTTCCGTACCAAAATAGTGGTCGAGATTGGTAATTGAAATTACTGGCTCCATCATGATATTTAATTATCAATTATCAATTATCAATTAACTTAGAACATATCAGCAGGATCGGCCGCTTGAACTTTACCCGTTGCAACAGCACCAGAAAGCATACACATAATCAGCGTACCTGTGAGTACCTGAGTTGCTCTAACAATTGTCATCGCGATCGGTAAATTGGTCGCGCCACCAACAACTGTATAAAGTCCTATCGATACGATTAAACCTGGAATAAAGCCTACTATTGCGAGAATTAATGCTTCTTCAAATACGATCCCAAGTAAATAAGCATTACTGTAACCCATTGCTTTAAAAGTGGCGTATTCTTTGAGATGAGCATTCACATCAGTGGATAAAACTTGATAAACAATAATTATCCCCACTAGAAATCCCATAATTGCACCAAGATTAAAAATTGGGCCGATTGGTGTCTGCTGTTGCCAATATCCCTGCTCGAAAGCAATATATTCTGTCCTTGATAGTATCTTAATATCTTCTTTAGGTAAATAAGATTTTAGCTGTTGGATAACTTGCAGAGGGTCGTAGCCTGGTTTTAGCGTTATCAGCCCGACATTGATGTTACCTTGCGATTGTCGAGAAAATAATCGTAAATAATTGTCCTCGCTCGTCATCAGATGCCCATCGGCAGAAAATGAAGAGCCAATCGAAAATAATCCATTGACAGAGATCGTGCGCCTTTCGATTTCGGTAGTGACAGGTTTGCCAGTATCTACGCGCTCGACTACTTTTTCATAATCGCCAATTGCCTTGCGATCGAATAATAACGTATCCGATTGTTTGATTTTATCTAATTGACTATTAACTTCAGGTAAATTGAAAATTGGTGCATCAGGATTGAATCCGACAATGATGAGATTTTTCTTATCGCGAGTTTGGGGATTTTTCCAAGTTACTAAACTGACATACATCGGCTCTGCCGATTTTACACCTGTTATATCCATTGCTTGATATAATCTGCGGCGGGGAAACGTAGACATTGCCCCGATATTTAATGCTTGAGGACTGATGATAAATATATCCGCTTTTAGTTTTGAATGCAAGACAACGGCACTATCAAATAGGGCACCTTGAAAGCCCAATTGCATTAACATTAATAAGTCTGCAAATGCTACGCCAGAAATTGCTACTAAGAATCGGCTTTTGTGCTGGGTAAGTTGGAGCCAGCCAAGTGGAGTTCTCCGAGTCAGATTTTGGATGAGTTTTAGATTAAACATAAGATACTTCGTAATAGGGTGGGCAGTGCCCACCATCTATATTTTAAGCTTATCCGATCGATTAATAAGTCCTAAATCACTGAGAGTTGAGATTAATTACTGCTTGAATTTGCAAGTTAGTAAATTTAGCCGCTTTCTGGCTCGATTCAGGATCTAAAATTGCATGAATTTCCACGACGCGATCGTCAATATTACTAGTTGGATCGGCATTGATTACATTTTGACGCTTGACTTGAATGCCAACCCTTTCTACAGTTCCTTGGAGTTCGCCAGATAAAGAATTACTAGTAATTTTTACTTTCTGTCCAACCCGAATTTTATTAACATCACTTTGGTAAATTTCTACCACTCCATACATTTGACTAGTCTTACCAAGATCGGCAATACCCTCAGTGCCAACTACTTCCCCAGGACGAGCAAAAATCTCCAAGATTTGACCATCTTGTGGCGACTTAATATAAGCTTGAGCGAGATTTTCTTCGGCGCGTTTTTGAGATGCGATCGCACTTTTGACATCTACTTCAGCGGACATCACATCGACCGGACGCACTTCCGCAATTTTATCGAGCGTGAATTGACTTTCTTTAATCTGCTGCTGCGTCGATGTTTGGATCTTTCGCAAATTAGCTCGTGCTTCATTGATTTGCTGCTGCCCCGATGTTTGAATCCGGCGCAAATTAGCTTGAGCCTCGACTAATTGTTGCTTTCCAGAAGATTCAATTCTTCTTAAATTTGCTTGCGCCTGATTTACTTTCTGCTGCGCTGTCTGCAAAGTTAACCGCTTACCATCGCCGCTAGATGCCGACACCGCGCCCTGTTGAGCTAGAGTAGCATAACGTCTATCCTCAGCTTGAGCGTTGATAAGTCCGGCTTGGGCTTCGGCAATGGCTCCAGTTTGGGCTTCGATTTGGGTGGCTGTTTCGGCTACTACTCTGGCAATTGTGGCTTGCTGGGCTTCGATTTGGGTGGTTGTTTCCGCCACTACTCTGGCGAGTGTCGCTTGTTGGGCTTCGATACCCGTCCCCTGTTCGGCTTGCAATCTGCCAATTGTGGCTTGCTGGGCGTTGATTTCGCCCTGCTTGGCTCCAGCTTTGACTTTTACCAGACTTGCTTGGGCGACGCTGACTTTGGCTCTAGCTTCATTTACAGCCGCTTGCAAGCGTCCCTGACTATCCAAAATCACGATTAACTGTCCCGCCTTAACTGTCGCCCCTTCCTCTACCAGCAGTTTCTCTATTTTTACGCCTTCAACTGATGTCGGCGCAGATAGCTTGATGACCTCCCCTTTGGGTACCAGTTTCCCCAGTGCTGTCACAGTTGTGGGCGCGACTACGGCTGTCAATCGCTGCTGTTCTTGTTGTTGCTGTTGTGCTGCTTGCTGTTGATTGATGTAGATAGGGATACCAATACCGAACAATGCCATCGCTCCCAAGATTAGCCGCACTCGCCAACTCGCCTTCCACCAAGGCAATCCATCTGATTGTTGCAACATCCTGTTTCGCTCCAGATTTACTAAACCGTTTAGTAACTTAGTGAATAAAATGAGTGTAGCTTGACTAAACGGTTTAGTCAAGTAGGTAAAAAAGAGTGGTTAGCTACTTAGAATAGAAGATGGTGGAAAGTTATTAAACATCAGGTTGACACAGGCGAGAGATTTGAACGTAGAACACAACGGGGAGAAAGTCGAGCAAATCCTGCAAGGGGCGATGCAAGAGTTTTTGGCACGCGGCTATGCAGGTACGAGTATGGAAAAAGTTGCCACTGCGGCTGGTGTATCCAAGCCGACAGTCTACAGTCATTTTAAAGATAAAGAAATATTATTTCAGGCATTAATTAAAAATCTAGGAGAGAAAAAATTTAACTCGATCTTTGGTAGCGAACCACTTATTGGAGAACCTAAAATTGTACTGCGAAATCTAGCTGAAGCAACCTTTAAAAAATTTGAAGATGAAGAATTTACTTCCTTTATGCGAGTGCTCATCGGTGAGTCTGGACGCTTTCCAGAATTAGCAAAAATATGTACTGTTAATCTATTTAAGCCTGTCTCTGAGGTAGTTAGTCAATACATAGCTTCACATCCAGAGCTAAAAATATCTGACCCAGAAGCAGCAACTTCCCTATTTGTTGGGACATTAGTTCATTATCATCTCTCGCAAAATATTCTCCATTCAAAAGAAGTGATGCCGATCGATCGATCGCGGATCGTTGATAATTTGATGGAAATGATGTTGAAATCGATCGAAGATTAATTAATTTTTCAATCTTTTGCTTTAGTAGTTTAAACCAATACCAAAAAGTATCCCTACATCAGCTTGACGATCGCTAACAAAGCCTACATTTGTCCGAATTGTCCCGGTTAACTGTTCGGATATACTGAGATCGACACCACCTGTAATCAGGGGAACAATTCTGACACCATTTTCATAGTACGTCATGATTCCTCCGCCTAGAAATGGAGTAAAGAGGCGATCGATCGGTTGATTGTATGTCAATGCAATTGCCGAAGCAGAAACCGAACTCCCAAAGATTGTATTGGCACTATGGATCGCTAGATTTTCGGTGAGTACTCGTTTGGAAAGCAGTGCAAAACCCCCAGAGGATAAAGAGGTAGTAGTACCCTGAAGTCCGGTCGCACCACCGATGCCCACATAGCTGCGTTGTTGAGGTAATGTTTGCGATGGTAAGGATTGAGCATTTCCGGTTGGAATAGATGTCCAGTCGCAGAAAAACGCGATTGCACTTATTAAAAATCTAGATAGATGAGCATTGTGGATCGTGATGTTGGGCATGGGGGGGTATCATTGATGTAAAGTTAATAGTGGTAATATTATTCAAAACAAAGTTAGTTTAATTTTAATTAATTTTACAAATAACTTGCCCTAATCTGAGTAGTGCTTTGACCTACTACTACGATCGTGGTATCTTGAAAACTTGGTGGGCCGTTACTAACTTGTGGATTACGAGAAAATCCAAAACCTTCTTTGGGAATACCCAAGAATCCGGTGTTTATTTTACCATCAGAATTGGCATCGTGCAATAGTGCAACTGCATAACTACCAGGCTCTAGATTTCCAAAAGTTATGCCACGGGAAACATCACCCGATTGAATACATTTAACTGCAACTGCCCGATCTTGTCGATTTGGAAATCCTTGCGATTGCGAGAATAAACTTAAACAAACCTGCCCGTTTTTATTGTTCACTCCATCAATCGTCACCGTTAGACTACTCTTACCTGCATGGGCAGCAGGTGAGATCGAGATCGTTCCACCAATAGACATTACTAATACAGTAAATATAGAGCAGAACTTCGATATTTTCACAATAGATTTAAAAACTACTCATTCAAGATAATCGACAATCGGTTGGACTGACAGTCATAAATAGCATAAGAAAACATGACCCAGGTCACTATTATCACTGTCATAAATATAGTAAGGTGAGGGAAATATTCCCTAGATAAAATTTTGACTCGTCCCGATCTAAACATGCTCTTCACACGAGAATCGCGATCGCAGAACTTTTGCTACTTGGAATGGGTCTCGATTACGGTTCACTTTGGGATGTGGTTGAGCCGTCCAACTGCCGACTTATTGACATTGCTGGGATTTTATGGGGGATTCCTCTGGCTCGGTTGGAGCTTTCCAGTGGATCGATCGATGTGGCAGCGGTTTTTGTATGTTGTGGCTGGATTGGGGATGACAATTGCGGCTCGGTGTGCTGGGATCGATTTAGGACTATTTTTATTTTTTTACTTTGCCAAAAGCTACTTTCTCCTCAATCGCCAGATTACCCTAATGCTGTGCTGGGGAATGTCAATTCCCTGGCTAGTGAGCGAATACTTTGCCGAACTAGCGCAACTCCCAGCGTTGCCAGCAAGTAGCTCGACCTCACTCAATATGTTGCTGGGGGCATCAGCCGTTTATGCGGGTGCGAGTGTCTTTTCGTTGATGTGTTGTGCAATGGTGCTGGCTGATGAAAAGAGTCGTTACCAGATTTCTGAACTCTCAGAGCAAGTAGAATCTCTGGCTACATCACTGGAGCGGACGCGGATTGCCCGTGAAATCCATGATTCCTTGGGGCATACATTGACAGATCTCGATATCCAACTTGCACTGGCACAAAAATTGCGATCTCACGACATCAACAGATCGTTCCAAGCCGTCGATACTGCCAAACTACTCGCTCATCAATGTATCGAGGATGTCAGTCAAGTACTCGATCGGATGAGACAATCTGATTTCAATCTCGATCGAGCATTGATTGGGTTAGTAGCACAACTGGGGCAATCAGCGGGAATTGAGGTGAAATGGCAGATCGATCTCCCGCAATTTTCAGTTTATAAGAGCTATCAAATCTACTGTATTGCCAAAGAAGCTCTGATGAATGTTCAAAAACACGCCAATGCCAAGCAAGTAAGTTTTATTGGCAGTATAGTTGCAGATAGAATCCTCCTTGAAGTTCGAGATGATGGAATCGGCTTCGATCCCCATCAATTTACGACAGGTTTCGGATTGCAGGGGACGATCGAGCGAGTACAATTGTTAGGCGGCAAGATCGAGATCCACACCGCCGCCGCGCGTGGTACTCACATCCAGGTGCTACTCCCACTCTAAAGTGCTAATATGATTCGCGTGTTGCTGGCAGACGATCGAACTAGTTTTAGAACAGGCTTGGCAGCAATATTAGCAATCGAGCCAGACTTAGAAATTGTCGGCTTGGCAACTCAGGGACAAGAAGCGATCTCCCTTGCCACAGCTCTGCAACCCCAGGTAATTTTGATGGACGTGAGGATGCCCGACTGCGATGGTGTTCAAGCCACCCGCGAGATCCACGATCGGTATCCGTGGATGCGGATCTTGATGCTGACCACATTTGATGATGATGAGTATATTTTTCAATCGCTCCAAGTCGGTGCCCTCGGCTATTTGCTCAAGCGCACTCCTACCTCAGAAATTGCGGCGGCAATTCGAGCGGTTTCTCAAGGCTACAGCCAACTTGGGCCGACGATCGCACTCAAAGTATTTTCTCGCCTCCAGCCTCCGCTTGTAGACGCTACGCGCCCCGCTCTGAGCAAACGCGAACTTGAAGTGCTCAGACTCATCGGTATGGGTAAGAATAATCAAGAAATTGCTGGGGAACTCTATCTGAGTGAAGGCACTGTCAAAAACCATCTCACCCAAATTCTCAGTAAAATGAGCCTACGAGATCGCACTCAAGCAGCATTGTGGGCACAAAAACATCTCAGCTAGACAATCGCAGTCGATCGCATTTTAACTATTTAGTTTGCTATAGTCGGTATTAATACATCTTAGTTAATCTACAAACTAGATAGTCCGCGTAGGCGGACTTTGGATCATTCGCAGCAACTGAAGTCGCTAGCAGTTCTTACACGAGAAGTATTGGGATCGGCAACAGATCGAGGAATAAATCTAATAGTTCCAATCTCGGCTTAACCTTCTGAGTCTGGGTCGAATCTAATATTTTCAAATACTTGCTCGATTGGAAAAGTCAAATCGATGCTTTCTAGCTCGATCGTATCGCCTGCTACATAGCTCAATATCTCCCAAGTGAGATCTAACTTAAAATATCCGATCGAGTGCGATCGGCATAAAATACCGTTATACTTTTTGCAATTGGATCTACTATCCATACTTGCAATACACCACCAGTTAAATAGTTATCGATTAATTCATAGGTGATATCGGCAGCATCTGCCAATGCCCAAAATTCTGCTTTGGTGATTCCGATATTAGTGTTGGACATAGTAAAGCAGTGAAAGAGAGCCAAAATTTATGAAAATATCCGATCGATCTCTGCTTTAAACCCAGGTAATAACGGCGAAGTTAGTGTATCACCCCTGAAAAGTGTCGCTACTAATTGCAATTGAGCATCCGTGCGGCGATAGATTTCTAGAGTTTGTAATTGCCAATCGACAATCCAATATTCTTGCACACCATGACGGGAATATAACTTTAGTTTGATGCTTCTATCTCGCTGTTCGTTTTGCGCGCCGGAAGAGAGAATTTCTACTACCAACTCTGGCGCAATCTTAAAATGTCCCGCGTCATCGATACCTCGATCTAAACGCGCTTGACTCGCCCATACCAGATCGGGAATTACGGCATCTGTGGTGGTAAAAACCAAGCCAGGAGCCTGAAAACTGCTCCCTAGTTGCGTTTCTTCCGACCAGGTTTCTAGCCGTACTTGGATCTTGCTGGCTGCACCTTGATGGCGAATGTGGGGAGCGCGAGTCACAAATAGTTCTCCTTCAATAATTTCATGGCGCAGCCAGCCACCATCATCGGGCATGGCATCGAGATCGGCGGTTGTCCAGTAGAGAGCATGAGCGACCATCGGTTTTACCTGATAAGCTTATGTTCTATTATATTAAACAAAATGCTAACAGGCGCAGAAGGTAGCTAGGGTTGGTAATCTTAGGCATTATCACTACTAATTTACCTCGAGCTGCGGCTAGCTCAGAACACGTATGATAGATAGTATCAACTTCTGAGATCGATCGACTATGTGCCCCAAACTACAACTCCCACCGCTATTAACTCCACTTCATTGGTGGGGATCGTTATTGCCGTACAAGCCAGTTTCTGCCAAGTGCAGATCGCTCCTGATGCCTGTTATCTGCCTAAGTACGCAGAGTAGACGACTCATGGCTTTGGCACGCTGGGCACTCTGTAATGGAGCTGCCAAGACTGCATCTAGCGTCTGTCGCAGTTGGATCTCAACTGCTGAAGGCTCTGGCAAATTTGAACTATTCATCAATGGCTAAACCTGAATGCACCAGTATGGTATTACTTACTCAGTGGATTCACGGATATTTATGCAAATTCAGAGCCGTGCAGAATATTTTTGTACTAGTACAAACGTATTTACCAGTCCCAATGATAGTTTCAGCCAGAATTGGGCACAATATTAGCAATGAGATAGGTGAGTAGATGCGACTTATTGCGGCACAGTCAATTAATGCCATTATCGATAGTCTTCAGGCACAAGTAGATAGTGAGATTGGGAATAAACAACAGTTAGAAAATCTCAGCTCTCTAGTTTCGATCCAAGCACTACAAGATCTAACTGCGAGACTAGCCAAGATTCGGAGCATTCTCAATATCCAACGATATAATCTGGTATTTATCGGGCAAGTAGGCGCAGGCAAGACGACGGCAATTTGTCATCTATTGAATTTAGTCCGAGAAGTTGATGTCGATCGCACACTACGAAGTGGTAAAAAAGTCAAGATTAAGCAAACTAAAGAATTGCTCTCAACTGGTGCGGGTAAAAGCACAATTTGTGAAGTAGTAATTCGTCCAGCTAAATTTACTTATGTAGAAATAGATCCGTATGAGTCTAGCGAACTGCAACAATTAATCGAGGAATTTGGGCTATGGATTTGGCAAAAAGCACACCCGACAACTGTTAAAATCCGAGTTGAAATACCGCCGGATGAGTTACTTAGAGCGATTCGGAATATTGTTGAGTTGCCAGAGACGATCGTTCATGGCAAGATTGAAGATTGTGCTGTGGGATTTGCCTCATATTTTACGATCGATCGCTACAATGATTTCAAGCAGGAATTAATTCAACGTGGTAAATTGTCAGCAAGAACCGCAACTAATATCCGTCCCGATCGAGATCTAGATGAAAAATTATGGCTGGGTGAAGTATTTCAATCTCTGAATGTTGCTAAACTAGCTGATTTTTCTATCCCTAAACGAATCTATCTGAATTTATCCAACAAAATATTAGATTTCAGCCATCAACGAATTGGGAATATTATCGATACTAGAGGATTGGATTTAGCTACTAAAGATCGCCGAGATTTGGCTTTTTATATTCGCGAAAGTGATGAATCGATCTGTGTATTTACGGAGAGATTTCCATCAGCACCAGCAAATGTCATTCAGATTATCGGTAAATATTTGACCCCAACATCAAAAGATATCAATACAAAAATTGCACTATTAGTAATGCCCCGCAAAGGTGAACCAGAAAAAGTAATCGGTGCAGATGGTCGAGCTGTAGACGATCTAGAGCAGGGATTGGCACTGAGAAAAGCAAATATTGACAATGTATTTAGTAATGAGAATATTAATCTACCATTCGGGAATATCTTGTTTTATGATGCTCTCCAAGCATATTTAGGTGATGGCAGTCTAGATCGATCGGATGAATCAATAGATATCGAGCTAGAGCGTCAACAGGTATTTATAGAAATCGAGCGGGTTATCGTCGATCGAGAACGACAGTTAGAAGGCGAAGTGCAACTTCTTGCCCAGCAACTCGAACAGATTCGATCGGGTAGAGATTTTTCCCAGTTTGAGAATGAGATTGTAATGGTTTCTGGAAAAAAGATCCGTGAATTTAGTAACTTAAATTTAGGAAAACATAGTTTTTCAGCAGACTATGTAGATATGCTCCCAGAACATCATTGCGTACTCCGCGCCACTAATAATCGATACGGGCAATATGAATTGAGAGATATTGATATTTATTTTAATGGACGATATCTAGCTGAAAGTTTAATTCGCCAAAGTACCGAAAAATATAAATCTGAGATTTTGACAGTTATTAGTTTTATCGATACTGAAATTAGTGCTGGTTCGACTTTATCCCCACTAATGCAGCGATTACGCTCTCAGATTGACGAAAATTACGAACGACTAGCGATCGATCTCGGTGCGGAAATCGAAGCTGTTTTGAGCGATCGACTATTCGCACCCCAAGATTATGATGAGTCTCAATTCTGGCAACAAACAATCGATCGCTGGGGGCAAGGTTCGGGATATAAAGGAGATGTACTATCTCTATACACTCAGCAGGTAGAATCGATCGATACAATCTTTATTGACTCGATCCAAACAGCCTGGAGCGAGCGGATTATTCAACCGATTTTAACCTTTCTCGGCGATCGATAATTTAGGCTTTAGGCTTTAGAGGCTGTTTGAAAAGTTATGAGGATACCAATTCAGCAACGCTAAGATTGCGATGCTAGCCGATCGATCGGATCTAGGGTCGAACAAATTAGGTTAGGATCGATGTATATCATCATCGCCGCAACATGATTCAACCACCCGCAGCCCTAGAATTGTCTGCTCCTGACATTACCCCATTCAAAACTAAACTAAACTTTTCCCTAACCAAAAAACCGATAACGATTCTACAAGTAAATCTAGGTAAACGTTGCAACCTCGCCTGTACCCATTGTCATGTCGATGCTAGTCCCCACCGCACCGAGGAAATGTCCGATGATATTGCCAGTCGAGTTATCGAACTAATCCACACATTTCCCCAGCTCGAAACGATCGATCTCACAGGCGGTGCACCAGAATTGCTTAATGGTTTCAAACCTATTCTCGCAGCAGCCGTAGCCAGTGGCAAAAAAGTCATTGTCCGTTCCAATCTCACCATTTATTTTGTCCCTGGTTATGAGGATATCCCTGAACATTGCGCCCAAAATCAAGTCCGAATTGTGGCTTCTTTACCCTGCTATCTAGCAGATAATGTCGATACAATGCGCGGCGAGGGAGTATTTGATGCTTCGATTCGTGCCCTCCAATGGTTGAATCGGTTGGGCTATGGGCGCGATCCTAATTTACAGCTAGATCTAGTCTATAACCCACCAATTCCGATATCGATAGATTTTCGATTGACTCCCGATCAGGTGGTGCTCGAACGAGATTATAAAATGTTCTTTGAAGAACATTTTGATATTAGTTTTAATAATCTCTTTACCATTACAAATTTACCGATCGGTCGAACAAAATTTCAACTAGAACATCACCAGTTAACACAACCTTATTTACAGTTCTTAGAGTCTCATTACAATCCCAGTACAGTAACAGGATTGATGTGTCGCGACCAACTATCGATCGATTATCTTGGGAATGTTTATGACTGTGATTTCAATCAGATGGCAAATCTCCCTGCTCTAACTAGTGAGGGTGAGGTATTGAAGATCGATCGACTATTAGCCGCAGGTACTCTAGATCTGATTAGCGAAATTCAGACCGAAACTTATTGCTATGGCTGCACGGCTGGGTGCGGTTCTAGTTGTGGCGGAGCCTTAGTCTAAATCAGGGTAGAGGGTAGTAAAAACGCCGCTTGTGGGTACCCTCAGATCTGTACTAAGCAATAGTATATTTAGACTGGTGCAAGATGTGAGTAAATCGGCTCAAGTTCTTAGCCTGCAACAATATTCAATTACTTTCGCAGGAGATCTGTTTAAATCAGTAGATCCCCCGATCCCCAGATTAGTGGTGGCTAAATGTTAAATACGATACAAAAATCTGTAGGAACTGTTTGATATGTTAATTCAATCTGCGGTAGGTGTGTTGAGATCGATTTAGAATCGATTAAGCTTGAGGCTTAGTCAGACTCAACCAAACTTTGATTTTGCTCCACCACGGTGATATGATGGGACACTTAGAATCAATTTATGCTTGAAGTACAGTCGATCATACCTCAACAATCCATGTTAATTTCTACCCATTATCCAGTAATGGTTATTGGTGGAGCAGAAGACAAAGTTAACGGGTGCGGCATCTTGACCGCAGTCTTTAGAAGTGCTGGTGGCAAGATGGCGACAATCGGTGTCATCCCCTGTGCATCACAAGAACCCAGCGTTGTCGGCGATCGCTACCACCAGATATTTAAGGGGATGGGTGCCCCACAAGTGCATATCCTAGGTATTCGTCAGCCCAAAGAGTGTGACGAAGAACGCTGGTTGGATATTTTGAGCCAATGTAGTGGTGTGTTCATCACGGGAGGCGATCAGTTGCGGTTGCGCGATCTGATTGGTGGTAGCAAGTTTATGGCATCCATCAAACAAAGAATTGGGCTGGGTAATCTCGTCATGGCCGGAACGAGTGCTGGTGCGGCGATCGTTGGTGAAAAAATGATTTCCGGCGGTAGCAGTGGCGAATCCCCGAATCGATCGCTAGTCGATCTGACCGATGGTTTAGGGATTTTCCCCGATTTGCTGGTGGATCAACATTTCCACAACCGCAACCGGATGGCGAGATTGATGAGTGCGATCGCCGCCCATCCCGATAAGTTGGGGATCGGCATCGACGAGGATACCTGTGCTGCTTTTGAGGACGATTACATCTTTGAAGTCCTGGGTAGAGGGACTATTACCATTATCGATCCAGGGGGGTTGACACATACAAACTATTTGGCGACTGATGAAAATTCGCCGATCGGTCTTCACAACCTCACCGTTCATGTGTTGAGTCATGGCGATCGCTACGACTCCCAATATCGGACTGTCTTGCGATCTTAGCGATGATTTAAATGGGATCGATCGGTCTAGTTAATTGCCGATCGTCCAGCTGTGGATTGCCCCAACATTAGGTCGATCGCTTTTGTCAGAGTCCTAGCTGGAGTAACTTCCAGCTAGCATGGTAAGTTATTTCGATGTGCTAGTGCTCGTTTATACTTTTCAATACCGAATCAGAGCTTTTTGTAACATATTTTACAGAATCAGTAACGCATTTTGGAATTAAGTAAGGGTACTATACAAATATACTCAACTAAGATTTAAGAAGAGAAAACAATCGGTTGAGTCAGCCTGCTGCCGAATCTTATTTAAAACTCTAAGTTTGCATTCAATTTAAGTAGAATCAGCTAAATCGTCACCTACATTTATGAAAATTCTCCAGACGCAAACGCTTCGAGGTCCTAACTACTGGAGCATTCGTCGCTCAAAGCTCATCCTCATCCGACTCGATTTAGAAGACCTAGCAGATCGACCTTCCAATACCATTCCAGGATTTTATGACAGCCTCATTGCGGTTTTACCCAGTTTAGAGGAGCATTATTGCTCGCCTGGTTGCAAGGGCGGATTCTTGAGTCGGGTGCGGGAAGGGACGATGATGGGGCACATCATCGAGCATGTGGCACTAGAGCTGCAAACCTTGGCAGGGATGCCAGTAGGGTTTGGTCGCACCCGCGAGACAGCAACGGCAGGTATCTATCAAGTAGCGATCGAGTACCAAGTCGAAACAGCAGGGCGATATGCCGTCAGAGCTGCCCTCCGCCTGTGTCAGAGTATTATCGAAACAGGCACTTATTCCCCCGCCGAACTCCAAAAAGATTTGGCGGATTCGATCGAGCTGCGGAATGAAGCAGCGATGGGCGCGAGTACTGACGCATTGGTCAAGGAAGCTCAAATACTCGGCATTCCCTGGATGCACTTGGAGACGTGCGATCTATTCCAGTTGGGCTATGGCAAATATCAAAAACGGGTACAGGCTGCGCTGACCTCCAATACCAATATCATCGGCGTGGAACTGGCATGTGACAAGGAAAAAACCAAAAAAATCTTGGCGAGTATGGGCATTCCCGTCCCGCTGGGGATGACGATATATTCCTTTAATGAGTTAAAAGACGCGATCGACAAATTAGGCTATCCGATCGTGATCAAGCCTTTAAATGGGAATCACGGGCGGGGAATTACGATCGATATTCAGGACTGGGAACACGCCGGAATCGGCTACGACCGCGCTCGGGAGATCTCCAATGGCGTCATTGTCGAACACTTCTACCAAGGACGAGATCACCGGATTTTGGTGGTCAACCATAAGGTGGTGGCGGTAGCAGAGCGAGTACCCGCTCACGTAGTCGGGGATGGGATCGCCACGATCTCCGCCCTAGTCGAACGAGAAAATCACGATCCTCGGCGTGGTGACGGTCATGACAACATGCTGACCAAGATCGAACTAGACGACTCTACTTCCGAAATGTTGAACCGTCAAGGTTGGACGCTCGATACCATTTTGCCAGCAGATCGGGTCTGCTACCTACGGGCAACTGCGAATCTGAGTACGGGCGGGATCGCGATCGATCGGACCGACGAGATCCACCCAGATACCTTGTGGCTAGCCGAACGCGTATCGCACATTATCGGGTTAGACGTAGCGGGGATCGATGTAATCACCACAGATATCACCAAGACCCTGGCAGAGGCAGATGGGACGATCGTGGAGGTCAATGCGGCACCTGGGTTGCGGATGCACATCTCGCCGAGCCAAGGCGTCGGTCGCAATGTCGCAGCACCGATCCTGAATATGCTGTTTCCACCTGGAACCCCAACGCGGATTCCGATCGTCGCCATTACGGGCACCAACGGCAAAACTACCACGACGCGATTGATCGCTCATATCTTTAGTCAGGTGTATGATGCAGTCGGCTTTACGACGACCGATGGCATTTATATTGGCGATCGCTTACTCGAAAAGGGCGATACTACAGGGCCACAAAGTGCCCAAATTATTCTCCAAGATCCGACGGTGGATATTGCCATCCTAGAGACGGCGCGCGGCGGAATTCTGCGATCGGGTCTAGCATTCCAACACTGTGATGTGGGAGTTGTTTTAAATGTCGCCGCCGATCATTTAGGGTTGGGTGGGATCGATACGATCGACCAAATGGCGCGAGTCAAAGGGGTCATCGCCGAAGCAGTTCACGTTGACGGCTATGCCGTGCTCAATGCCGATGACGAGCGGGTAGCGGCGATGGCAAAGGATGTACCTGGGAAAGTTGCCTATTTTTCGATGAATCCCGACAACCCCTTAGTGCGATCGCACGTTCAACGAGGGGGAATTGCTGCGGTTTATGCCGACGACTACCTGACGATTTTACAGCAGGATTGGGTGCACCGGATCGAAAAAGTCGAGCGCGTCCCAGTTACACTCGGCGGACGGGCACCATTTATGATTGCCAATGCCCTCGCTGCCAGTCTAGCAGCCTTTGTCCAAGGTGTGAACGTCGAACACATTCGGGCAGCCCTCCGCAGTTTTAAAGCCTCAGTCGAGCAAACCCCAGGGCGGATGAATTTATTCAACCTCGGTCGGTATCATGCGCTGGTGGATTATGCCCACAATCCCGCTGGATATGCCGCTGTAGGTAGCTTTGTCAAAAACTGGCCCGGTCATGCGATTGGGGTCGTTGGGGGGCCAGGCGATCGCCGCGATGAGGATTTGATGGAGTTGGGCAAGCTGTCAGCGACGTTCTTCGATCGGATTATTGTCAAGGAGGATGATGATACCAGAGGTCGCCCGTGGGGTGATGCGGCAGAGTTTATCGTCCAGGGGATCGAGCAGGCGAACACAGCTAGCACTACTATAGTCCCGCATTCAATTATGCTCAATGAGGCTGAGGCGATCGAATGGGCGTTGGACAATGCCCCAGACAATGCTTTGGTGACGATCTTCCCTGATGATGTCAGTCGGGCGATCGCGCTGATTATGTCTCGCAATCCAGTTCCTGATGAGCCAGAAGTGATGTCTCTAGCGGAGTTGAAGCCAGATAGTTCACCGATCTACGATCCGATGGTTGCTGGTAGTAATGGCAAGTATAGTTGACAATTAGTTCACATTATGCGTGACTGCTTGTAGCAAGCTAATCGGCAGACGATGTATACTTGCGGGTTGCGGGTGTTATTTGTGGGGGCAAAACCCGGATCTGGGGGTTCCGACCCCCAGACCCCCCGTGCCAGAGGCGGAACGCCGCCTCTCAAACTCTCCTGCGTAAGGGTCGATCTGTTGGTGGCGTGGCGCGCTTCGCATTAGCTTCGCCAGGGAATCGAGCTGTGGGTGTGGTTTATCGATCGGGTTGTCCGATCGGTGATTTCAATCGCTGTCTAATCGCCTTGGCGGTTGCTATAATTCTTGAATTACATGGATCTGTAGGTTGGGTTAAGCAAGGCGAAACCCAACAGCCCCAGCGAAAGTTTCTTCACATCTAGCAAGGTTTTCTAAATCCTGTCTTGTCTAGCTAAATCCTCGGCAGACTTTGTATTCCGATCGGTGATTCCAATCGCTGTCCGATCGCCTTGGCGGTTGCTATAATTCCTGAAGTTAAGAGGTTTTCTGATGATTGCGATCGATTCGTCTCGTTTGAGTTCTGATGCTAGTATGTCTGCTTACGAGGATAAGACTCAAGTTATTGCCCGTCAATTACTTGCAGCGACTACCGAAAAGAGATCGATCTTTGCTAAGGTGCGCGATACATTTCGCTGGGATGACAAGCTGCTCAGTTGGACGATGGATAACCCCAGCTTGCGGGTGCAACTATTCCGGCTGATCGATTGTTTGCCATCGCTGACGACAAAAACTGAAATCGCCCGTCACCTTCAGGAATATTTGAGCGTTCCTGATGTGGAATTGCCCCAAGCACTCAAAGGCTTGCTCAACTTTACCGCCCCTGACTCGATGCCTGGACAGGTTGCGGCAACTACGCTCTCTACGGCTGTCGAAACCCTAGCGCGAAAATACATCGCAGGGGAAAACCTCAAGCAGGTATTCAAGAGTATCGATCGACTCCGCCACCAATCGATGACTTTCACCATCGATCTCCTGGGCGAGGCTGTAGTCACCGAAGCCGAAGCTCAATCTTACCTCGATCGCTATCTGGAGTTGATGGGGCAACTCACAACAGCCGCCCACAACTGGTCTCCAGTGCCCCAAGTCGATACTGCCGATGGGGTAAATTTAGCCCAAGTTCAAGTTTCGGTCAAGCTCACGGCATTTTATTCCCAATTCGATCCGCTCGATGTCCAGGGTTCTCAGGCAAATGTCAGCGACAGGCTTCGTACTCTGCTCCGCAAGGCGCAGGAAGTGTGGGCGGCGGTACATTTTGATATGGAACAGTATCGGTACAAAAACGCGACCCTGGCGGTACTCAAGCCCCTGCTGATGGAACCAGAGTTTCGCGATCGCACTGATATTGGGATCACTTTGCAAGCTTATCTCCGCGATAGCTACCAGGATTTAGAGGACACGATCGCCTGGGCAAAACAACGGGGCAAACCGATCTCGGTCCGGCTGATCAAAGGTGCTTATTGGGATCAGGAGACGATTATCGCTCGTCAAAATCATTGGCCCACCCCCGTCTACAATCACAAGTCCTCGACGGATGCCAATTTCGAGCGGATGACCCAACTCCTGTTGGAAAATCACGAGCATCTATACGCCGCGATCGGTAGTCATAATGTCCGCTCCCAGGCTCACGCGCTCGCGATCGCCCAAACCCTCAAGATTCCCCAGCGACACCTAGAATTTCAAGTCCTCTATGGGATGGCGGACAACCTCGCTACCGCCCTCGCCCAGCAAGGTTATCGCGTGCGGGTCTATTGTCCCTACGGCGATCTAATTCCGGGGATGTCCTACCTGATTCGGCGGTTATTGGAAAATACCGCCAATAGCTCCTTTCTCCGTCAAAGCGTTTCAGAACAACCGATGGAAGGACTATTGACTGTGCCAAGTTGGGGCGCAGGCGACATTGATGCGGAAGTCCAACCTACCCCGATCGCTTTACCCACAGCGACGGTGACGCGGATCGATCCCGCCCCAGATACAGACTATGCGATCGCCGAATTTCGAGCTGCTGCTAGTACCGCACTAGCCACCGT
The DNA here is from genome assembly GCF_041737865.1 of Chamaesiphon sp. Lineage (NCBI taxonomy): Bacteria > Bacillati > Cyanobacteriota > Cyanophyceae > Gomontiellales > Chamaesiphonaceae > Chamaesiphon > Chamaesiphon sp. The sequence continues at coordinate 1,876 of NZ_JBGSQZ010000266.1, read as the reverse complement.
CAGAGAGCAGTTGGGGCAAACCTATCAGCCCCTCATTGATGGCGAACGAGTGCCGACACACCAGACTATCCCATCTGTCAATCCATCCAATCCAGCGGAGATTGTCGGCTCGATCGGCCAAATCGATATCCCTCAGGCAGATCGCGCGATCGCCGCCGCCAAAACCGCCTTTAAAATCTGGCAACACACCCCAGTCACAGAACGTGCCGCCATCCTCCGCCGCGCCGCCGATTTACTCGAAGCGCGTCGTCACGAACTCAATGCCTGGATGGTGCTGGAAGCAGGTAAACCGCTCCAGCAAGCCGATGTAGAAGTATCTGAAGCGGCGGATTTTTGTCGGTATTACGCCGCCGAAATGGAGCGAATAGATCCCGAAGTCATCTACGACGTAGCAGGGGAAACCGATCGCTACTTCTATCGCCCCAAAGGGATCGTCCTCGTCATCTCGCCCTGGAATTTTCCCCTCGCCATTCCCACAGGCATGACCGTCGCCGCCCTCGTCACAGGCAACTGTGTCCTGCTCAAACCAGCCGCCGTCACCTCGGTTATCGCTGCCAAGCTGAGTGAAATCCTCGTCGCTGCGGGGATGCCCAAAGGGGTATTTCAATACGTCCCAGGTAGCGGCTCCACCGTCGGTGCTCACCTAGTCAAACACCCCGACGTCCAGATGATTGTCTTCACTGGCTCCCAGGAAGTCGGGTGCCAAATCTACGCCAGCGCAGCCATCCTCCAACCAGGGCAAAAGCACTTGAAACGCGTAGTTGCCGAGATGGGCGGCAAAAATGCGATCGTTGTCGATGAAAGTGCCGATTTAGACCAAGCGGTACAGGGCGTAGTAGCTTCAGCCTTTGGCTATAGCGGTCAAAAATGCTCCGCTTGCTCCCGCGTGGTGGTATTAGCGTCGATTTATGAGCCGTTTGTGGCGCGGCTGGTAGCAGCGACCAAATCATTAAACGTCGGAGCTGCCGACAATTCCAGCACTAAAATTGGGCCAGTCATCGATGCCGCCGCTCAACAGCGAATTCGCGAGACGATCGCCAAGGGCAAACTGGCAGCTAATCTCGCTCTAGAGCTACCTGTACCCGAAATAGGTTATTTCGTCAGCCCAGTCATTTTCACCGATGTCGATCCCCAATCTAGCCTCGCTCAGGAGGAGATCTTTGGCCCTGTACTATCAGTGATGAAAGCCGATACTTTCGATCGAGCCTTGGAAATCGCCAATGGTACTAATTTTGCCCTCACAGGTGGACTTTATTCGCGGACACCTTCGCATATCGATCGCGCCAAATCCGAATTTGAAGTCGGAAATCTCTACATCAATCGGACGATTACAGGCGCGATCGTTGCCAGACAGCCCTTTGGTGGCTATAAACTATCCGGCGTCGGCTCCAAAGCTGGCGGCCCAGATTATCTGCTCCAATTCCTCGATCCCCGCACGGTGACTGAGAATATTCAACGTCAAGGCTTCGCACCGATCGAAGGTGTAGAGTAGGAACTATGGTACGATCGATTGCCAATGCCAGAATTGATTGCTAGTGCTAAATCTCGATTAGGTATCTTTTCTAGAAAAGACTATAACTCTGCGCTGGTAAATCGATCGTCGTATCCTTCGGCAATCTCGACAATAGTATCAAGATTGATAATCAAATTAGACTCCTGCTCGATCTGAAAGGCTTAAAGAATAAAAGTTTGCTAATGACAACACAAACAAAATTAACTGCTTTGGAAAAGCAGAGTTAGAACCCACATTCCGCACTTCAGATTTTACGACAATAAATTCATAGCCAAAATTAACTGAGAATTATATTTACGACATTTGCGACATCAAAAATACAATAAAATGAGCATGACAATTTCTAGTCTTTGCCTATCTTCA
>NZ_JBGSQZ010000260.1:0-21661 GCF_041737865.1 Chamaesiphon sp. | reverse complement strand
GTAAATTTTGACTTTTAAGCCACAGCACTTCCATCTTTAACTGTACTCTAGGATGAGGATGGTGAAATCTTTCATAATTCAATTTTTCTCGATCTTCTTCCGTAAATTTTAGATTGCTCATCTCCCAATCTCCACTTTCTTTTTGCCCTTACTAGACTATCATCTCTTCGATCGCTGATGCTCAAGTTACAACCGTGCAAAGTATATTTGTCTAGAATTGCCCCTCTGTCTTGTTTTTAGGCGACATGTCGCCCCGTCAGCAACTCCACAGGCTGCTGCCTAGCGACTAATGAACTTTTACCATCTGGAGATTGCTTCCCAGCATCCGCCACAAATACAAACGTCTCCCCACCAAACCGCGATACCGCCGTCACTGGAATCAAAATCCCTGGGCGTTTGTCCCATACCATTAGTGACAAGTTAAGCCTGTAGGATAACTATCAAGGGAGTTTTAGAAGCTGGTTGGAAGAAAAATGGGTCGTCAAACTGTCGAGTCTTCGTGACTAATATGTGTCGTAAAAGTTGAAGTGCGGAATGTGGGATCTAAGGCGACAACGCCTGAAAAACCGATATCTCCAATGCAATTGTCTTTGCAATTTCATTGAGGGAGAATCCCCCTGCGTTCAGGTGAGAGTGAGCGTATGCGAAACCTCACCGAGCGGGGGGAGTGTCAAAGCCCACTTACAACAGGCTCCAAGCTGAGTTAAAACCCGTTTGGTAGTATTTGGCGTTGTCTTCAGATTCAGATAGTCCCTGACCATTTCGGCATAGACTCGATTGAGCTTGGAGTCTGGCAAGCCTAATGATAAATATTTTCTAACACCGCGATAATTTAAAACTATCTGTAAGCGTTGGTGGTTGACTTTAATTACAGTCTGCCCCGCTGGGGTTTTGGGATTTTCAGGCATTGAGGTATAAAAAGATACTCAATATCTTCAAATTTGACCCAATAATTAACCCAAACGTAACCTAATAGACACGAATAAATAAGTGATTTAACCCAAATCGGGTACAACCAAAATATGACTGAAAACTCAAAAACCCCGCACATGGCGAGGTTTTTGAGAATGGGCAACCCGAGGCTCGAACTCGGAACCAACGGATTAAGAGTCCGATGCTCTACCATTGAGCTAGTTACCCTGGTTATTCGTATTCTAGCAGAAACCAATTACTAATTATTAATAAAGGTCGGAAGTTGGGCAACCTCATTTATGATGGAGACTAGAGCTAAGTCTTTTCAGCGACTGTGATGCTCCTGCTGCAAGAGACACGCGGGAATGTCAGAGGTGATGCCAATGACGCTACAAAGATCGTGCTATCGATTCAATATCAAACATCATTCTCAAAGTCCCGAACTCGATCTGGCGCATTGATTTCAGGAGCGGCACCAATAGTAGCTACAGTTAGGGCTTGAGATTGCTTTGAGTTGTGAATTTAGCGCGATCTACTTTTTTTTCGATCGAGTCCGCCACATTTGAGTTGCTATATGAATCATCCTCCGCACAGTCAACAGTATTTCACTGTCACTACACCACTGTATTACGTCAACGATATTCCCCATATCGGACATGCTTATACTACGATGGCTGCCGATACGATCGCCAGATGGCAAAGACTCAAACGCCGTGATGTCCTCCTGATTACAGGGACTGACGAACATGGGCAGAAAATCGAGCGGACGGCAGTTGCAGCGGGTGTAGAGCCTCAAGTCCACTGCGATCGGATTGTGGCGAGATTTGAGGCTCTGTGGAGCAAGCTAGATATTCAATACAACAGGTTTAGTCGGACGACTGCACCCAACCACCAGCTCATTGTCAATGAATTTTTCCAACGGGTATGGGAGCGCGGGGATATTTATCAAGGGACTCAGCAGGGCTGGTATTGTGTCTCTTGTGAGGAGTTTAAAGAAGAACGCGATTTACTTGCCGACAGGCATTGTCCATTGCATCCTAGCAAGCAGGTAGAATGGCGCGATGAAAGTAATTATTTTTTCAGACTTTCTAAGTATCAACATCAACTAGAAGCTTTATACGAGCAACATCCTGATTTTATTCTCCCAAATAGTCGGCGCAATGAAGTCCTAAAATTTGTGGCTCAAGGATTGCAAGATTTTTCGATCTCTCGTGTCAATGTAAATTGGGGCATCCCACTACCAGCCGATCCCCAACAAACAATCTATGTCTGGTTTGATGCCTTGCTCGGCTATATGACAGCATTGCTCGATCCGAGTGTCGAGCCGACTCTAGACAATGCTTTAGCGCAAAGATGGCCGATTAATTTACATTTGATTGGCAAAGATATTTTACGCTTTCATGCTGTCTATTGGCCCGCGATGTTGATGTCAGCAGGACTACCGCTCCCCGATCGCGTTTTCGCACACGGTTACTTTACTAAAGATGGTAAAAAAATTAGTAAAAGTGAAGGAAATGCGATCGATCCGATCGATTTAGTCGATCGATATGGCGCAGAACCGTTACGTTATTATTTTCTCAAGGAGATTGAGTTCGGGCAAGATGGGGATTTTAATGAGACGCGCTTCATTGAAATTGTGAATGCCGATCTTGCCAATAGTTTAGGAAACTTAGTCAACCGGACGTTAGGTATGGCTAAAAAGTATTGTCAAAGTCGAGTACCAAATTGTAATGCTGAAGATATTCCTGCTGATAATCCACTCAAACTATTGGGGCAAAAGCTAGGCTTTCAGGTGGATATAGCTTACAATAAGCTAGCCTTTAGAGATGCCTGTGAAACAATTTTGACTTTGGTACACTCTAGCAACAAGTATATAGACGATCTCGCTCCGTGGACATTATTTAAACAAGATAAGCATTCAGAATTAGCCCAAGTTCTATATTCTGTCTTAGAGTCGGCTCGGCTGTCAGCTTATCTATTGTCACCGATCGTTCCAAAAATTAGTACCGATATTTATCGTCAATTAGGGCTGGATGTAAACTTCGATCTGATTTGTGCTATCAATACTGCTACGTCCGATCGAGGTGAGTTAGAGCTACCTTTAGATTGGGAATCTCATCAGGAGTGGGGTATTTTAACAGCCAATTGCCTACTCGGTGAAGCGCAGCCAATTTTTACCAAGCTAGAACTCAATATTACTACTAGTAATTAATCCTGCTCTTCCTCTGTCTCGCATATATTCAATAATTTTTTAAATTCTCTTTTTTAAATTTATAATAATTTTAACAACAATGAATAGTTTCAACCATGATGAAAATTCGATATTTTCAGCAAAGCAAGTCCTAGAAAATCGTGGGAGAGTCGCCATCTTTGTTGATGGCTCCAATCTATTTTATGCAGCATTACAACTAAATATTGAAATTGACTATACTAAATTGCTAGCTCGGCTGACTGGAGGTTCGCGACTGTTACGTTCGTTCTTTTATACTGGAGTCGATCGCACCAATGAAAAGCAGCAGGGATTCTTGCTCTGGATGAGACGCAATGGTTATCGCGTAATTGCCAAAGATTTAGTTCAACTCCCAGATGGCTCTAAAAAAGCCAACCTGGATGTAGAAATTGCGGTCGATATGATGGCATTAGTCGGATCTTATGATACCGCAGTACTCGTTAGTGGCGATGGGGATCTGGCTTACGCAGTCGATGCAGTGAGTTATCGCGGTGTTCGGGTGGAAGTAGTCAGTCTGAGATCGATGACTAGTGATAGTCTGATCAATGTTTCCGATCGATATATCGACCTCGAAAATGTCAAGGAAGAGATCCAAAAAACGCCGAGAAATAATGCCAACATTCTCATCACTCCAGAGATCTGGACTTAATTTAGTTGAAAATTGACAGTCATCGACGATCGTTATTTGTCAATTTTTCAAGAGTAGGTTCGATCGATCGCACATGTCCAGAGATCGTCCCGCTCGATCGATGTGGATGGCAATCTGGAACCAAGTTGGGGTATTTGAGTCTGATGACTACGGGGGGATTAAATCGATCGAAAAGGTGGACGGAGTGTGAAAGTACATTGCTATGTGAGTATTATCTTGACAATCGCGATCTTGGGGATCGGTAGTTGTCGTCCAAACAAACCTCTACCTAATCCAACTCCAATCGCAACGATCGAACCCAAACTACAACTAGATAATCTCAGTTTCGAGCAAGTAGATAAACAAGGAAAACCCCTCTGGAAAGTCCGAGCAAAATCGGGAGTATATACTCCCGATCGCAAACGCGCCAAGGTAACTAATTTAGATGGCGATCTATATCAAGATGGTCGAGTCATCATGCACATTACCGCCAAAACAGGGGAAGTAGAACAAGAAGGTGAAAAAGTGTTCCTACGCGGCGATGTAGTCACCAAAGAAACTCGGAATAATTTGATTGTGATCGGACAAGAAGTAGAATGGCAACCAAAAGCAGACTTGCTAATTATTCGCGATCGCGTTCAAGCAAATCAACCTAAATTCCAGGTTAATGCCGATCGCGCCAAATACTTCACCCGCACCCAACAAATGGATCTATCTGGCAAGATCTCCGCATTTTCTAGCGATCCCCGATTGGCAATGCAGACAGAGCAACTGATCTGGCAACTTAAAGAGCGAAAAGTAATTGGAGATCGATCGACCCAAATCCAACGCTATCAGGGAGATCGAATTACCGCTAAAGCCACCGCCAATACCTTCTCTACCGCCCTCGATTTCAAAGTCATTAATTTGCAAGGGAACGTCCAATTGAATGCTACCAAGCCACTAATCCAGGTCAATGGTGAATCATTTAGCTGGAATCTAGACCGAGAGGTAGTCACAGCCGATCGACCGTTGAAAATCGTTCAGCAACAAGAAGCCGTTAGCTTCAATGGCAATGCTGGCGAACTAGACCTCAAAGCATCTACAGCCACACTCACAGGTAATGCGCGGGGAGTAGCTACTCGCAACCAAGCGAAAATTGGAGCCGATCGATTAATCTGGCAGATCGCTTCCCAACAGCTCGTCGGAACTGGTAATGTAGTCTATCAACAAGTCAATCCACTCATCAAATTTACAGGTACTCGCGGAGTCGGGAAACTACAAGACCAGTCGATCGTCATTAGCGGCGATCGTCAGCAACGAGTCCAGACAGAATTCGTGCCCAATTAGCCGCTACTTAGTCCCTAATACCTCCCTACTTGCGTGTCCCAATCTGCATCTAAAGAACATCTAAAGCAACGTCGTCGCCAACTGCAACAGCAACGGCGAGTCAGAGTCGTCACATCTGTATGGCGATTTGTGTGTATGAGCGGGATCTTCGCTGGGTTGGCTTGGGTAATCGATCGACCTGACTGGACGATTTCTCAACCCGAACAGATTCGGATTGAGGGGAATCAGTATCTCAGCGACAAGACGATTCGATCGATTTTGGCAATTCCTTACCCAAAGCTAATTATGGAGTTATCACCCGAACAGTTGCGATCTCAACTGATCGATCGAGCCGCGATTCCTAGTGTGAAGATCGATCGAGAACTACTACCACCTCGCCTGATCGTGCAGGTACAGGATTCTCCCCCAGTGGCGCGGATCGTCCGCAACACTCAATCTCAAATATTTATCGACGAACGCGGTCTTCAATTACCGCTTTCTAGCTATCGCCCCACAATCTGGCGATCGCTACCGACATTACAATTGATATTGCCAGCGCAGGGTAACTGTCCCAATTGGACGCAAATTTATCAGGCTGTTCGGACTAGTCCAGTTGCAATTGGGGAGATCGATTGTCGCGTTCCTCAAAATTTAATGTTACAAACTGAAGTAGGCAAGGTAAAATTGGGTAGGTTTGAATCTAAATCGCGGCTAAATAATCAAATGCAGCAGCTCGATCGACTTAGGGATTGGCAAAAACACACTTCATCTGCTGATGTCGAACTACTAGATCTGGAAAATCCCGATTTGCCTAGATTACAACTCAGTCCGATCGTCCCAACAGCTATTAAACCGATCTCCGACTGACATTAACTCTAAATCTTTTGTTGCTACATTTAGATACATCAATAGCATGTCCGAGCTAATATTCGCGACCTGAAACTATTTTTCTATAATCTCTATATTCTAGCCAAGTAATTTTCTACCCATACGAGATCTTGCTAGATTATTATCAATTTAACTCATGGCTCAGGTGATGCTGTTTAAAATATATACACTACATGTCTAAGTAATCTCAAAAAATATCTACAATGCGGGTTACTATGCTTTAACTGGCTCCAATAATAACTAGCGCATGAATAACTCCAGTCCACTCTCCTATCCAGGATTCAAAAGCCACTCAATTCGAGATGGCTATACCACACCCAAGGATGACAGAATGTCCGACGATCTCACTTTTAGCAGTGTCGCCCGTATCAAAGTAATTGGTGTTGGCGGTGGCGGCAGTAACGCGGTAAATCGGATGATTGCCACCAATATTGAAGGCATCGAATTTTGGACGATGAACACTGACGCACAAGCATTATCGCATTCTGATGCAACGCGGCGGATTCAATTAGGTCAAAAACTCACCCGTGGACTCGGTGCTGGTGGTAATCCCGCCATCGGTCAAAAAGCCGCTGAAGAATCCCGTGAAGAAATCGCGATGGCTCTAGAAGGAGCCGATCTCGTATTTATTACTGCGGGAATGGGAGGTGGAACTGGAACTGGAGCAGCGCGGATTGTGGCTGAAGTTGCCAAAGAAATGGGTGCTCTCACCGTAGGAGTCGTCACTCGTCCCTTTACCTTTGAAGGACGAAGACGGACAAACCAAGCGGAGGAAGGCATTAGTGGACTGCAAAGTCAAGTTGATACTTTGATTATCATTCCTAATGATAAACTGCTTCAGGCAATCAACGAGCAGACTCCAGTTCAAGAAGCGTTCCGCATTGCCGATGACGTACTGCGATCCGGCGTCCAGGGAATTTCTGATATCATCACCATCCCAGGACTGATCAATGTTGACTTTGCTGATGTCCGTACAGTGATGGCTGATGCGGGTTCGGCACTAATGGGTATCGGTGAAGGATCTGGCAAATCACGAGCGCGGGAGGCAGCCATCCAAGCAATCACTTCACCACTATTAGAATCATCTATCGAAGGTGCGCGCGGTGTTGTCTTGAACATCACTGGCGGTGCTGATATGACCCTGATCGAAGTAAATACCGCTGCGGAAACTATCTACGAAGTTGTAGATCCCAATGCGAATATTATCTTTGGTGCGGTAATCGATCCGCAAATGCAGGGTGAGATGAGAATTACAGTTATCGCCACCGGATTTACAGGCGAAATCTCAGAGCCAGTCGCTCGTCGGCCGCAAACTGCTGTGCCAACTCGGATGCCCTCTGCTTCATCCGACCACAGCCGCAAGCCACAGGGATCTTCTGTCGGTGACGACAATTTTCCTAAGCCTCAGCCACCTCAAAATGCTGGAGCTGACTTACCCGCTTTTCTACAAAATCGTCGCCCTAAATAATCCTTGTTTAGTTGACTGTTTGTGATGTAGCAGTAGCTCAATTAATTGAGTTACTGCTGCCAATTTGGGGTAATCACTGTGCGAGTCGTCTTCGTGCGACAATGACACTCATCCAAAGTAGTTATTATTGCTGAACTTGTAGTCTAAATTTAGACATGCTTGTTCGATGGCTCATTTACAGCCAATACATTTAAATGGCTGTAGTCTCAACTTCGTTGAGGCCAAGGTAATTTTATTATTTTATGGTGGATACAATTAACAACGAGTATGTATCAATTTAAATTGATACGAAAACCATGAATCAATCAACTCAGCATAGCACTCCTTCAAGTAGACGCAATATGTCTTTGAAACAATTAAATGTGAAGATTCCCGAACAAGAACTCAGAATTCTCGAAGCTTTTGCTGAGAAGACTGAAAGAACTAAAACCGATATTATTAGGGAATTTATCAGATCGCTCCAAGCTAAAATATGAGCGAAATTTAGATCGTAAAGTTTACCTAGTTGTAATATCTGCAACTGGGTGAACAATATTTGCTGGAGTTGCTATCCGCTCGAAATCCAATATTTACTCCCTGACCTATGTCAAATTGCGGAGTTCGTCCCGCCTTTGTTTCCCACTAGGCGGGAGAAATAACCAGTTGACCATTGAACGAACCCAAGCTAGACATCTAGCGTAGGGGGTGAATGGTAGATGGTGGATCTCTATTTATTGAGTGGTTCGGGAGTAAATCAGTCAAACTCCGAGCGTTATCTAGTTCGATCCGACTAATAAGGCGGATGATTAGCGATGTACAAAACCTCAGTATAATAGAATTATTCAATCATTAGCAAATAACCAATTGTGTCTCGATCGCAGATCCGGATCGGTATTATTCATACTCACAAATCTTTATTGCTGCGTTGTCTGGCAATTATTTCGATCGTTATCATCTCTGGATGCAATGGTGGAAAATCGCTGCAAACTACATTAGCACCAGATCCAAAACTTAACCCACCAGCAAGCGGGACAGCAACATCAACTCCAGCCGCCAGTAACAACTCCCTCCCCGCCGATTTCCCCGTCTACCCTCAAGCTAAACTTCAATCGACAGAGACTCCGGCACAGGGCACAGTGGCAACTTGGACGACTCCAGATCCGATCGATCTAGTCTACACATTTTATCAAAAAGAACTAGCTGCCAAACAATGGCAAATTGTCACCACACCGAGCGATAGCAATCCTCAACTAGTTGCCAACCAACAGCAAACCAGTGTGACGATTGCCGCTCAACCCAGCTCAGAGCCGCAACAAACTGGAGTAACAACGTATACAATCAGTTGGCAGGGAGCCGCGACACCAGAGCCAACCCCCACACCGACAACATCGACACCAGCCGTTACTAGCCCCTCACCAACAGTATCTCCTCTCCCCAGCACCAAACCGATCTCCAAATTACCAACCACTACCGCCGAATATTTAAAAGATCTCACCCAAATCGGTGTATTGACGAGTGCCGATACCACTCCCAATCGCGCAGTTACTCGCCGCGAATACGCTCGCTGGCTAGTCGCCGCACACAACCGGATTACAGGTACCAAACCCACCCAGCAACTCAAGCTAGCTACCACTGACACCAAACCCGCATTTCAGGATGTCCCCAGCACCAATCCTGATTTCCCCAGCATTCAGGGATTAGCCGAAGCAGGACTCATCCCCAGCTCTCTCAGCGGTGATGCTACTAGCGTCCTCTTCCGTCCTGATGCCCTGCTGACGAGAGAACAGCTAATTTTGTGGAAAGTACCTCTAGATACTCGGCAGCCACTACCAGCCGCTTCTCTAGACGCCGTGAAGCAGACGTGGGGATTTCAAGACGCTGGCAAAGTCGATCCCAAAGCACTTCGCGCCGTTTTGGCTGATTTTCAAAATGGCGAACAATCCAATATCCGGCGAGTATTCGGTTACACTACCTTATTCCAGCCTAAGAAGACCGTTAATTTAGGAGAGGTTGCCACAGCTCTTTGGTATTTTGGAGCCAACAGTGAAGGTTTGTCAGCTCATGATGCGATCGCAAATTAAATGCTTTGCCCTCATCAAGCTCCAAAACTTCCCCTAAACTCTAAACTCTAAACTCTAAAGCGATGTGGCGGTACTGACAAATCGATTCTCAACTTCGATAATGGTTGTTGATAGCATCGCTGCGACTAGTTGCTCTGGCACCACATTAAAGGGCAACCGATGTAAATCGGAATCGGGTTTGCACGCAAGTGTCGCCGCGTGATGTAACTGAGAGATCGTGATTTCACTCAGTCCCAAATCCTCTAGAGTTTTTGGTAATCCAATGGTACTGTAAAAATCGACCAACTGTTGTCTGGCTGTGGCGGCTAATCGATCGCCTTGAAGCATCTCCTGTAGTCTCAACTGGACTAAAATCCCATATGCCACTTTTTCGCCGTGTAGGGCGTGGTGAGAGCCTGGGAGGTGTGTCAGACCATTATGAACTGCATGGGCGGCTACAGTGCGGCATTGGGCACCACCTAGCCCACCAATTACCCCTGCGAGGAGGACGGTAGCATCGACAACTTCTTGCCAGTCTTCACTGCCAGGATTGGCGATCGCACTTGCTGACTTTTGGAATAAAATATCTCTGAGTACTCGCGCCTGTTGAACTGCGGCGATGAGTAATGTCTGTGATGAATGTCCACTACTGACTGAAGCTTCGTACCATTTGGCGATCGCATCACCAATTCCCGCCACCAGTGTCCGTTGTGATGCTGTGGCGACCATACCATAATCTAGGATGAGTAGATCGGGGCATTTGGCAAGGCTGACATCGTACAGGAATGCGCCTGATTCAGAATAAATATTGGATAACGCCGTCCACGCTGCACAAGTGGCTCCAGATGTCGGAATCGTCACGACTGGTAACTGACAACGATGGGCTAATAATTTGGCAGTATCCAGACATTTGCCACCACCAACACCAATGATGAGATCGGCGTGATGCTCAGAGGCTGATTCAATTAATCGATCGAGACTGCTCTCACAACAATCGGGAGTATATCGCACCCGCTCGACTGTTAGTTCTGGACGATCGAATAATACCTGGAGTTGACTCAGATCTTGACTATGCTCACCCACCACAATCAGCGGACGTTGACCCAGTCGCAGTATATGCTCGATCGCGTCGGTGAGCGCAGATTTCCCCCGCAATACACGAGCGGGAGCAACCAGCAAGGAAATCGCAGTAGAATTGTTTGTCATGGCTATCGATCGGGTGCTTACGATCTTATTATACTAGTTGCTAGCGATCGTCGATCGGGTTGAAAACCGCTCCTGGGTATCAAGAATCTACATTTTTGGAACCGCAATCTGACAATCGTTGACAGATTCGACTGTTACGGTTCTTGACGAGATCGCGATCGTGCCCGAACAGAATGATACTATTTCCTAAAACCCTATAACGAATAGTTTTATGACAATCAAACTAACTGGCAAGACACCGATTTTTGGCGGTAGCACTGGTGGGTTACTCAGCAAAGCCGACACAGAAGAGAAATACGCGATTACTTGGAATAGTCCTAAAGAACAGGTATTTGAAATGCCGACTGGCGGCGCAGCGACAATGGTATCTGGGGATAACCTCTTGTACATGGCGCGAAAAGAACAGTGTTTGGCACTTGGTGGACAATTACGGAAGTTCAAAATCACCAATTACAAAGTTTATCGGATCTTGCCAAAAGGTGAGACAACCTTGCTCCATCCCAATGATGGCGTATTCCCTGAAAAAGTCAATCCAGGACGGGAAGCTCAAAACAGTGTCGATCGGAATATCGGCAGCAATCCCAATCCAGCTAAACTCAAGTTTACTGGTAAAAGAACCATCGACTAGATTGGCGTGACTTTAATAAGTATGACAAAAGAGGTGAAACCCAATAGTTTTCACCTCTTTTTTTGTAACTAAATCGTATCTGGATCGATGCCTAGCTCTCGCAACTTGGCTGCGAGTTGATGATTGCGATCTGCTGCTGTTGATAGAGCTTGCTCGGTTTCAGATAGAGCTTGCTCGGTTTCAGAGAGGGTGCGGACGATCGTCTCCAACCTTTGGGAAACTTGCTCGAACGCCAGAAATATTTCGCCATCAGGTCTATAAATTTGCAATTCTGCTGGCGTACTCAGATCGAATTTAATTCCCAATCGCAAGCTAGTCCAATCCTGCATGACTGGAATTTCAGTTAGATAATCATCTAATCGCTCCCATCCAGACAGAGCATTATCATCGGGATCGTAAATATAGTATTCCGCCACATCATGCCGATCGTAAAAAGCTAACTTAGCTGCCATCTCATTGGTAGTATTGCCTGGAGACAGAATTTCAAATACTACTTGCGGTGCAATATCACCTTCTAACCATTGCTTGTAAGATCCGCGATCGCCTTTCGGTCTACCGAATGCTACCATCACATCTGGAGCTACTCGCCGCTTGGGGTTGCCTTCAACAGGATACCAGAGTAGATCTCCAGCAATAAAAACGTTCTCGTCATTGGCAAATAACCAATCTAGATTATATTTAATCGTCGTAATCCAGCGAAATTGTTTGGTATTGTCGGACATCGGTTTACCATCGCTGTCTGGATATTCGATTTGGTTTGGTGTCGGTAATTGGGCAACCATAAAATTAGATATTGGCGACAAGGTTCCTAGTCTAATTGTAATTTAGGTTTCAGGCTTTAGAGGAAGTGCTGGCATGGAGAATTAAACCGTTGCAGCTCATGGAATTTGCCTAAAGCCTAAAGCCTAAAGCCTAAAGCCTAAAACCTAAAGCCTAACTCTACATTTCTTTGATGATGACTTTATCGCCTTGAACTTCACCGACAAGTACCAAGTCAGTTACTCCCACAAATAGGCCGTTTTCGAGTACGCCAGGAATATTATTGAGCGTCTTTTCTAACTCAGCGGGATTATCGATCGAGTCAAATTTGACATCAACCACCAAGTTACCCTGATCCGTCACCACTGGACCAGCTTTTTTGACACCCATGCGGAGTTGAGGTTTCCCACCCAATTTTTCGATCGCTCGCATGACGGGAGTTACAGCCATCGGAATGACTTCAACAGGGACGAGAAAAGTACTGCCGAGTTTATCGACTAACTTAGTATTATCGACAACTACGATAAATTGCTCTGCCAGCGCATCGACTACTTTTTCTTGGGTATGCGCTGCACCACCGCCTTTGATCAGATTCTTATGAGGATCGACTTCATCCGCACCATCGATCGCAATATCAATCCGATCGACTTCATCTAGAGTAGTCAAAGGGATACCATGCTGCTTGGCTAACACTCTGGCTTGAAAAGATGTCGGAATTCCTTTGACATTGGTAATCTCGCCTGCCGCCAACCGTTTGCCAATAAACTCGATCGCAAACGCCGTCGTCGAACCAGTACCCAATCCCACGATCGAATTAGACTGTACCCGCGCCGCCGCAGCCTTCCCAACTTCCTGCTTCATCAAATCCTGTGGTGTCATAATCTTCTTGATTTCATCAAATGTCTTCCGATCCACTCTATCAGTAAAACTCCGCCCTAATCACCATCCACCATCCACAACAAAACCCCCAGCACGAGTACCAGGGGTTTTTGTCTTTCAAATATTTAGGTCAACCGCAACGCCGTCTTACCTCAGTTTATGACCTGGTTAAAACCAGGTGGGTACCGGAAGTTCGTGCATAAAGTTTCTGAATACAGAGTTCAGTTTACTGCCGCTAGAACAACATTAGTTCCCGTAAAAAATTCAAGCATAGATCAAAAAACGTTATTGGCAGTCACCAACGTCTCAGCCAGACCGTTCCTCTATTCTAGGGGGTGAGGACTCAATCGGTCAAGGTGGTATGCCGTAATGGAGTTGAGGCAAAGATCGGCAAAATTGCTGCCTCACGGTTTTTGCTGACTCAAATCCGTCGATCGATGCGTAAAAAAATTCACCTTAACAGGGGTAGTTCGAGTCCTTACTGTTTGTCGGCTGCACTACTTTTGCGCTTGCGTCGCTTGAGCATCCAGCCCGTACCAATACCAACGATGATTAAACCTGGGAGGGAAGAAGGCTCAGGCACAGCAGTGGGTGGGATCGGGGCGGCGAGTCCAGTCAGATTGAATCCAGCCCCCGTACCGATTTGGCCGAGGGAAGTAGCGGCACCCGAACTTAAATCGATCGTATAGAGGGAAGCTGCCGTGCTACCACTGGGAGCGAATGCTGCAAAGGCAATATTTACGCCACTACTAGGCGAAAAGATATCAAACCCGCCTACCGTACCAACGTTAACACCCAAAGAGCCGATCGTGGCTAGAGTGCCACTGTTTGCTGGGTTTTGGAGTACCAAAACATCTAGGTTGGAGTCGATATCAAAGAGCTGAGTCGTGCGTCCGGCTGGTGCTCCCGCAAAACTGTTGGTGTAAGCAGAAGCCGTAATCGTGGGGCTGACTCCAGCATTGGTGTCTGTAGTCGCGTAAGCAATGGTGCCGTCAACCATAGTTGTGCCCGAACCACCCCCAGGGATGCGGAAGTTTTGCCCGTTGGCACCTGTAATCCGCAGTGCGTCTGCTGCTGGATTGAAGTCTACTCCTGAGGTAGTTCCACCATTGAAAGTGGGGGAGATTGAGTTGAAAAAAGTAGCATTACCGCTACTAGGATCGATCGTGAACACGCTAGCATTAGTAATCCCATAAAGCTGACCGTCAGCAGGGCGATAGTCTATCCCCAGCAGCCCATCGGCTCCAGTCACACTGCGTGTCGTTGTAGAGCCGGGAGTAGCAGAATCGAAGAACACTAGCGTGTTGCCTCCTGTCAGACCCGTAAGTGCGACACCTTCAGCAGATCGAGCAACACCAAAAAACTCAAACATCGTAGCTACATATATTGCCGTAACTAGGGTAACGAGCTTACTTGATTTCATTTTCACGTTCCTTTTACTAATTTGGATAGATCTTTCCAGCGGATGAGTCATTTGGGAGATCGATCTATAGGTTACATAACAATACGTCAGCAATCGCGAACTGGATCTCTTTCATTGGGCAGATTTTCAATTAAAACTACTTACCAGACTACAGATCCACCGCTCTTCCCTTTTTGCATATCTTCTAGCCATCTGCTTGGTATGTACTTTTGCGGCATCGACACACCCAAGCTGTTGTCAGTGCGGTAAACCGTACCCTACCCTTGCTTGCCATGCGATACCACATTCGGATAGATTGGCACTCAGCAGTTGAGAGTGCTAAATACTCATAATAAATATGGCATCACTATCGTTAACCGTATCCACAGTCAAGCCTTTAGCCGATCGCGTCTTTGTTAAAGTCAGTGCATCTGAAGAAAAAACCGCTGGTGGTATCCTTCTCCCCGATACAGCTAAAGAAAAGCCCCAAATCGGCGAAGTCGTCCAAGTTGGCCCTGGCAAACGTAATGAAGACGGTACTCGTCAAGAGCCTGAAATCAAAATCGGCGATAAAGTCCTCTACTCCAAATACGCTGGTACCGACGTGAAGCTCGGCGGCGACGAATATGTGCTGTTGTCTGAGAAAGACATCCTCGCAGTAGTCGGCTAAACAGTGTCACTTGTCACTAACATCTAACCCTCTACACATTTAAATTTAAAGATTATGGCAAAGCGAATTATATACAACGAAAATGCTCGTCGCGCGTTGGAACGTGGGATGGACATCTTGGCTGAAGCGGTAGCAGTTACCCTCGGCCCTAAAGGTCGTAACGTCGTCTTAGAGAAGAAATTTGGCGCACCCCAAATCGTTAACGATGGTGTCACCATTGCTAAAGAAATCGAACTCGAAGATAACGTCGAAAATACTGGTGTAGCCTTGATTCGTCAAGCTGCATCCAAAACTAACGACGCTGCGGGCGACGGTACTACTACAGCTACTGTACTAGCTCACGCGATCGTCAAAGAAGGCTTACGCAACGTGGCTGCTGGTGCCAATGCGATCGCCCTCAAACGCGGTATCGACAAAGCAACTGGTTTCCTCGTTGAGAAAATTGCCGCTCACGCGAAACCTGTAGAAGACTCCAAAGCGATCGCACAAGTAGCAGCAATTTCCGCTGGTAACGACAATGAAGTCGGCGAAATGATTGCGAACGCGATGGATAAAGTCGGCAAAGAAGGCGTTATTTCTCTAGAAGAAGGTAAGTCAATGATTACCGAACTAGAAATCACTGAAGGGATGCGGTTTGATAAGGGCTATATCTCCCCTTACTTCGCTACTGATATGGAGCGGATGGAAGCGGTTCTAGAGCAACCTTACATCCTGATTACTGACAAAAAAATCAACTTGGTACAGGATCTTGTGCCAATTCTTGAGCAAGTAGCTCGTTCCGGTCGTCCTTTGCTGATTTTAGCTGAAGACATCGAAAAAGAAGCTCTCGCAACCTTGGTTGTTAACCGTCTGCGTGGCGTATTAAACGTTGCAGCAGTTAAAGCTCCTGGCTTCGGAGATCGTCGTAAAGCGATGCTAGAAGATATCGCAGTATTAACTGGCGGTCAAATGATCACTGAAGATGCTGGCTTGAAACTAGATGCAACTAAACTAGAATCCCTCGGTCAAGCACGTCGGATTACTATCACTAAAGACAGCACTACGATCGTTGCGGAAGGCAATGAAGCGACTGTCAAATCTCGGTGTGAGCAAATCCGTCGTCAAATGGAAGAAAGCGATTCTTCCTACGACAAAGAAAAGCTCCAAGAGCGTCTGGCTAAATTAGCTGGTGGTGTTGCAGTCATCAAAGTTGGTGCTGCTACCGAAACCGAAATGAAAGATCGTAAACTACGTCTTGAAGATGCAATCAATGCAACTAAAGCCGCAGTTGAAGAAGGAATCGTTCCTGGTGGTGGTACAACCCTAGCTCACCTATCTCCTGAACTCGAAGTTTGGGCGCAAGCTAACCTCAAAGATGAGGAATTAACAGGTGCGCTAATCGTTACCCGCGCTCTCTCAGCTCCCCTCAAACGGATTGCTGAAAACGCTGGTCAAAACGGTGCAATCATCGCTGAACGTGTCAAAGAAAAAGCCTTTGATGTTGGCTACAACGCGGCAACAAATGAGTTTGTAGACATGTTTGAAGCTGGGATCGTCGACCCTGCGAAAGTAACTCGTTCGGCTCTGCAAAATGCCGCTTCGATCGCCGCAATGATTTTGACTACTGAGTGCATCATCGTTGACAAACCAGAATCCAAAGACGGCGGCGCAGGTGCTGGCGGCGGTATGGGCGGCGGTGACTTTGATTACTAGAGCTGCTAACTTTTAATAATTTTTAGAGGGGAAACCCATTAATATTCATAGCTATCTTCACAGGAAGATAGCTATTTTTGTGGCCTAAACCATCGATACTAATATAGGACTGTTCTTGAGCCTGTTAAATTAAGGTTAAATCGAGATATAATAGTACTGCCGTACGCAAGGAATCAAATTCAACAATAATGGCAAAAAATAAATTAGTATCACCATTTTTAAAATGGGTAGGAGGTAAAAGACAAATAATGCCTGCGATCGAACAGCATTTACCTAAAGGAATCAAATCATACATCGAACCTTTTATTGGCGGAGGTGCTGTACTCTTTCATCTCCAACCGAAAACTGCAATTATCAATGACTTTAATTTAGAACTTGTAAATGTTTATAATGTCATCAAAGACGATCTTGAAAATCTGATTGTAGATCTTCAGAAGCACAAAAACGAATCAGAATATTTTTATGAAATACGTGCTTTGGATCGGACAGAAGCATTTGATAATTTAAGTGATGTAGAAAGAGCATCAAGAATTATATATCTAAATAAGACTTGCTACAATGGATTGTATCGTGTGAATAATTCTGGTAAATTTAATTCACCATTTGGGAAATATAAAAATCCAAATATAGTAAATGAGCCAACTCTTAGGGCTGTAAATTCTTACCTTAACTCTAATAATGTTCGGATCGAAAATACAGATTATGAGACAATTTTGAAAGAAGCCGATAAAAATTCTTTCGTGTATTTAGATCCCCCCTATCATCCTGTTTCCGATAGTTCTAATTTTACTGGATACATCCAAGGTGGATGGGGAGAGTCCGATCAAGTTAGATTAAAAGAAGCTTGCGATCGGCTAGATAAAAATGGAATTAAATTTTTGCAATCTAATTCCTGTGTAGATTTTATTAAAGAACTTTATACAGACTATCAGATCCATGTGATAAAGGCTAATCGTGCTATAAACTCAGATGGTGAAAAAAGAGGTGAAGTAGAAGAAGTATTGATAAAAAATTATGAGTGAGTCTAAAAATGATTTAGCTTGGGAGAAAATTTTTGAAAAGCATCTAATATTGGATAAACTTAAAAATTTAGATTATTTTTTAATATCATCTAGCGATATAAATGAGTTTCGAGAAGCTCGATTGATGACAAAGTTCGATCATAGATCGCAGCTACCTAAAATATTTGATAAGAATAAATTATCTATCTTACCTGTATCTAGGGGTAATTATATTATTGGTGAATTTGAAATATTTCATGACTTCACTCCAGAAGATAATGTCGAAATTAAGAAAGTTTCTTTTCCTACTGTTCTAGAAAGTTTAAATCCAGAAGAAATTACAAGTGAGGCAACTGCAATAAATTGTGCAATTATTGCTGGTATTATTCAAGACTTTACTGGCGAGATGGAATTGTATCCAACTATAAGTGGAAGAATGAGGTCATCATCTTTTGACTTTAATATTGATGTTAATGCGGGTAAAGAGTTGATTCAAGTAGAAGTTAATAATTCTCAGATTGAAATTGATGGAGGATATGAAGGTAATGATTCTCTAATCATAATTGAGGCAAAAAATTATATTTCTGACAACTTTCTTATAAGACAATTATTTTATCCATATAAATTGTGGACACAAAAGATAAATAAAAAAGTACGTCCGATCTTTTTAACATATACAAATGGTATTTTTTATTTAAGAGAATATATTTTTAGAAACAGTGGACACTACAATTCAATTCAGCTTATTAAAGAAGAAAAATATATAATTCAAGAAGATATTACAATAAATATTGAAGTTATTCAAAATATTTTACATAAAGTTTTGCTAATACAAGAACCAAAAATATCTTTCCCTCAAGCAGATTCTTTTGGACGTGTAATTAATCTATGTGAACTTCTAAAGCAAAAAAATATATTGACTAAAGAAGAAATAACTCAAGAATATGATTTTAGTTGGAGGCAAGCAGGTTATTATTCTCATGCTGCTATTTACTTAGGTCTAGTCGAGCGTACTCGAAAAAATAAGATGTCAGTCTATCAACTATCAGAAAGAGGTATGAAGTTATTCGATCTCTCAATCAAAAATAGAGAACTTGAATTAATTGAGTTGATTTTAGCTTATGGGATTTTCCATAATACTTTGAAGCTATATTTTAACCAGGGCGATGTTCCAAGTAAAAAGGAAATTATTGAAATGATGTGTGATGCTGATTTACATAAAGTTAAGTCGATTAAGACGTATGAGCGAAGGTCTTCAACAGTTCTTTGTTGGATTAAATGGATAGTAAGTCTTATTGAAGAGTAGAAATACGTATCGCCGATCTATTCATGCCAGCAGAAAGCCCAGAATTAAAAGCCACGAGCGACCGATCGAGTCTTCAGCCCGATCGAATATAATGAGTTAGTCGCGGTTGGAGCTAGGGATTGATGAGGCGGGACACTTTACTGTCGCGCCATTGATGGTAATTTCATCTCCTGGCAAGCAAAATGAACAACCAGATAAAAGCTTAAATCTGAAATTCTAACGGTAGTGATAAAATATCTAATATACAAAGTTTACTTGAATGGATATTTTAAAGTAAATGACAATCTGGTTGAATCTGCTGGGAATTATCGCGATCGCATGTGGCTTATGGTCTAGGAATATTGGTCTGACTGTAGCAGGTTGTGCGATCGCTTTAGGATTGTCAGTACCGATTCTCTATCGAGGTGCCCGTCACAAACTACCAAAATCTATATCTTCACCCCAGCAATTGAGCATAATTACCTCAATTACGATTCTAGTGGCAATCGTCGCTCTACTCAAAATTTGTGGATTTTTTGATTATGTTGGAACTCTATCAGCTCGAACGGATTGGAATGTAGTTGGCGTTTTGGGTCTATGGAGTGGGGCATTGGGGCAGATGGCAATTGCCACTCTCGCTGCATACGTATCATGGCAACAGTATATCGTTTCTCGCGATTTGACGATCGAGCAAAATCGCCTCAATCATCAACAAAATGTACTTACACAGCAACAGACGATCGATAATTACTTTCAAGGAATTTCCGATCTAGTCTTAGATGATGATGGATTCCTCGAAGATTGGCCGCAGGAACGCGCCTTTGCCGTGGGGCGCACTGCGGCATTATTGGGTAGTGTCAATGCTGCGGGGAAAGCCAGGGTAATCCGCTTTCTATCTCGCTCGAAATTACTAACTCCCCTGCAACGCGATCTGCGGTTGGGTAAGGTGATTCTCAATGGGAATGGGGGTTATGATGAAGATCGCATTTATGGGGTGCGGGTCATTAATTTGGGCGTTATGCTGGCGGGTACAGATATCTCTCAAACCGATCTGCGGTGGGCAGATCTCAGCGATGCTAATTTGATTCGGACTAATTTAAATGGATGTAATTTGTCAAAAGCAAACCTGTCTAAAACTATTCTGTATCAAGCTAAATTAACGGATGCAGATATCCAGGGTGCGAGATTTTTTTATGGCAATATCGAACTTGCTAGTCCCCGCATTCCCGATCGCCTTCCAGACTATATCACAGGTGAATTTACTGGTGCGGTTGTCGAAGCTGCCGATCTGACTAATGTTCGGAATATGTCTGAGGAACAGCGTCAATATTGTTGCGCTTGGTGTGGAGAAGCATCCCGCCAAACTATTCCTGGCGGCTGTAAAGGGATTGCCAATCGGTTAGCCTCGATCGAGGACTCAGATTCGGCTCGATCTTTTGATGATGATTATGTTGGTTAATTGATAATTGATAATCGGTAACGAAAAATAATTTTCATTATCCACCATTCACCATTCACCATTCACCACTCACCAATCCGATGACAGTTATTTTATATTGGGGCGATGATGATTTTTCGATTGCCAAAGCTGTGAGTGCGATTCAACACTCAGCACTCGATCCAGCTTGGACGAGTTTTAACTATGAAAAGATTACACCAGAGCGAGAAGATGCGGCGATCGCGGCTCTAGATGCGGCGATGACTCCCCCCTTCGGTACAGGGAAACGAGTGGTCTGGCTGGCAGATACGACCCTGATGCAGCAATGTTCGGAGCAATTGCTGGCTGAGTTGGAACGGACATTGCCCCAAATTCCGGCTACTACGATCCTGCTCCTGACTAGCAAAAATAAACCAGATGGCAGATTGAAATCGACTAAAACAATTCAGAAATATGCAAATGTTCAGGAATTTAGTTTGATTCCGCCTTGGAAAACTGAAGAACTGAGTCAACGAGTACAGATTGTCTCTAAAGAGTTGGGATTAAAATTAACTTCAGATGCAATTCAACTTCTCGCCGAATCTGTTGGTAATAACACTCGTCAACTATATCTAGAATTAGAGAAATTACAATTACTCGCTGGTGGTGAAGGACAAAAGATCGATCGAGTGATGGTGGCGAGTCTCGTAGTTGCTAATACTCAAAATAGCCTTCAACTTGCCGCTGCAATTCGACAAGGCGATGTGGGGACAGCTTTGCATCTGATTAGTGAATTGATTAATCACAACGAACCTGCATTAAAAATAGTTGCCACCCTCGTCGGCCAATTTCGGACTTGGTTGTGGGTAAAAATGCTCTTAGAAGCTGGGGAAAAAGACGATCGAGTCATTGCCACCGCCGCCGGATTGGGAAACCCCAAACGCCTATTCTTTATCAAACAGGAACTCCAATCTACCACTGCCGATCGACTTGCAGCCAGTCTTCCCAAGTTACTCGATTTGGAATTTAGTCTCAAGCGTGGTGTTGATGCTAGCTCTACTCTCCAGATGCACACGATCGAATTGTGTCAAATCTTTAGGCTTTAAGGTTACCCCTGTTAAGGTGACAAAAGCATGACTAAGTAGGGCTTGCTGAATAAGTCTAGCGATCGAATCTAGCCGCCACACAACTTGCAAATCTTGAGGTTCTCGATCGATTTCTAAAATTATCCGCCGAGAACCCTTGCAGT
>NZ_JBGSQZ010000054.1:0-55256 GCF_041737865.1 Chamaesiphon sp. | reverse complement strand
CCTCTAATTGAGCGGCAATGACTTCCTCTTCCACACTTGGTTGGTTGTGCTTTTTGGCGTGGTCACGGTTACTTCTGCTGCGGCTGGTCATCAGGTATCTATTTCCTCAAACTGTTGACTAGAAACAGTTTGACATCTTTTCTCACCCTCTTGACAAATCTCTAATTTTCTTAACTTGTCACGAATGTACCGCAGCAGCTTTATTTAAAGATAACGATCTCTATGCAGCTCGATCGGCAGGTACGTCAGATAGTGCGAGAATTAAAATTACTGCTGGTTTGATTAGTTGGGCGGATCGAATATTTGTAATGGAGAAACGTCATCTAGCGATAATTCACCGCAAGTATAGCGAAGAGATCGAGGGAAAATCGATCGTCGTGCTCAATATCAGTGATGATTATCAGTACATGGATTCGGAACTAATCGAAATACTCAAGTCGCGATTGTCCGAACATTTAAATTTTGGAGAGCGCGAGTGAATCTAGCCAGTCAGCCTTCACTCAAATTTGAACATAATCTAAAAGCCCGCAATGAGGCTTGAACTCATGACCTCTTCATTACCAATGAAGAATCATGAACAGCTGAGTATCATATTTTACAAGGGTTTTAGAACCTCCCAGAAGAGACTAGTGGGCGAAACATTGGGCAGACCATCATTCTAGCCTTTTACGGCTGTTATGGCGTGTTTGGTTGGTTTAGTGGGTGCCCTAGCTACTCCCTTCCTGGAATAAGATTATCGGTGACAAATCCTTGCAGTATAAGCTTTTGAACGGCTAAATCTCTATAGTCTTATGCCGGAAAGGGAGTAGATTGCGAAAGGATGAATTAGTCACGATTCCCAATACAAGTAGGAAGATAAAATAAATAATAAAAATACGGCTACCAATAAAGTAGTCGTGCTTAATGTTTAGTATTGAATTTTGAGATAATCTAAATCTATCTAATTCTTTGACTTGTCAATTGACGGCTAAAATCTTGACTAATCGTATTCAGATTAAATTGAATATTTTTGAGGCTATTCTGAATACCTACCCTACCGTTGGGAACGCTGTTAGTAAGTGATAGTAGCCCTTAAATTAAACTACTGAGCTGTGTTAGCTGAGATTGAATGTTAGCTAGATCGTCCACTTCTATTTGTGAAATTGCCATTTTAATCGAGTATTCTAATATCTGTTTACCTTTCAATTATAACGCTTTCAGCTATTTGTAAATATTAGGTGAAAGGTATCTAGCTAAATGTCTAAATTTTCTTTCTATGTTTGCTTGCTTACATCTCCTATGTACTTATAAAGTGTTGTTTTCCCAATTCCCATAATGTCACAAATATCCTTGATGGAATGCTGCTTACCCTCATAGAGGCTGATAGCAAGGTCACGTTTCTTACTATCCAAAGCTTTCGGTCTACCGCCTGTTCTACCCCTTGCTCTAGCGGCAACTAACCCCGCGTTAACCCGCTCTCGAATGAGGTTGCGCTCAAATTCAGCCAGTGCACCAAACATATGAAAAATTAACTGTCCTCCTGATGTGGTAGTGTCGATCGACTCCTGGATGCTTTTAAGTCCGATTCCCCGTTCTTTTAGAGTTTCAGCCAATGATATTAAGTCCTTTAGCGATCTCCCGAGTCGATCCAGTCTCCACACTACGAGGGTATCACCCTTCCTACACATCTCTAAGGCTTTAGTGAGTCCTGGACGTTCGGCTTTGGCTCCACTCATCCGATCGTCAAAAATTTTCTCACAGCCAATTTTGAGTAAGGCATCTATTTGAAGATCGAGGTTCTGATCTTCTGTTGAAACACGCGCGTAGCCGATTAACATCTAAGCATAGTTCATAAAACATATGCACTCATTATAACCGAACTTTGATTAGTGAACTGAGTTAATGAACTAGATAGTGACAGTCTTAGGCTTTAAGGTTCGATCGTTACCGTCATTCGTTAAAGATGTGTTTTCCGAACTAGTAAAGGATAGGTGAGACTCTGACATGAGTAACTTTCCCCCGTCCCAATTCACGCCTGTTCACATCTCGCCCCAATATATATCGATCTCTTGATCGAAAAGATAAATGGAAAAGTCTTACCTGACTGTAAGCAGTTTGCCTGTATGTAATAATTGTTATGCTAGTTTTAGCATCCTTTTTCGCTTTCATACTGAAAAGGCAATGCTACTCTATCGTGAAAGCTATGATATCGCCTAGAAAAATGCTCCGAGTAAGGACTAATTAAAGTTGTTCTGCGCTTGACCATCCCAATCTCGATTTGACGGTATAATGTTGCGGCATCCATGCCAAAAACCTTCTTAAAATCAGCAGTTAGTTCGGGCAAACCTTCTTTCTCTACTTCACATTCAGAAGAAACTTTCTCGAAAAAATAGTATCTCTCATGACGATGAGATTTAACAAGATTCCACGTCTTACTGTCCATAACTTGCTTACCGTTTATATCTCTTGTGTCTTTAATTTCTTGTGCTGTGGTGATTTCACATAAAATTATTGAATTTAAAAGTTTCAATGACTCAACTTCTTGCGAATTTCTAGCTGTATAGTCCCAATCTAAGTCGCAATCTTGCGTAGTTACGATCGCGTATGGATGAAGAATAGGTTTAAAGGATAGCTCTTGAGTCTGTTGTAATAACTCCTCAACAACAGGTTTATACTGAATAACGCCTGTCAGTATCTCGCCCTGTCTCAGAGCAACATGATTCTCTCCCGATTCAAACGATCGCCGATAGATAACCCTTTCTTTCATAAAATCTAAGGTTCTAAAGCAACAGGTGTTCTAACTTCTACAGCTCCTAGTTTTCCTTTGATATTACTTGCAGCTATCACGGGCAGTCTATCTGAAGGAATTCTATTGTCATAAAAATTACGAATTCCTTCTAAGTCCTCAATAGTTTCTTCTAAAGCATCTTCTGGCAGTGATGCAATAATAGATAAACATTTTAGTAACTGTACCAATTTATTTGAATACAAGCTCTCTCTGTCTTTTGCAACAGGTATGAATCTTTCAGGTATTCCTTCAAAAGAAGGATAATGAATTGTGATAGATGCCCCTGTTTCCCTATCAACAACCGCATTATTAGAGTCCATACCTGATGATGTCTGGTTAAGCTTCCTAGTTAACTGATTGGGGCTGCATTGCCTCATGAAGGACATCTGTGATGCTCCATCTAAACAATCTTCCTGAAGACTGGTTGAACTGATCGAGTATGTTCCAAACATCTTTTTCTCCTTCTATCTTCTGTTCTGTATAAAAATCGGCATCAATCAAGTATGCTTCCTCGCTAGTATTCCCTTGCGGGTCGCCTATGTTAACAATTCCGTGCTGAAAACTGACTTGTCCATTATCAATTCTTAAAACGAGTTGTTTTGTCAATGATTGAATTGAATTGGAAAGTTCCGGATCTTGTAATTCTGAGGCAATGTGTTGAGATATCAATTCTGACCAGCCCTTATCATTAATCCCCAATTTTGAACGAATGATTAAATCCCGATACCGAAGTCCTATTCTCGTATAAAAGGATGGCTTGTATATACGCTCGAATATCTGTATAGCATACTCAAAACGTTGTTTAAATTGTTCGTATCGTTCATATGAAGATGTGCCTAAAGAGATAAAATCCTTGGTGATAGACAGATGCCACTTCTGATCTTCCGACTTAAAACTGAAAGCTAAATCACTATTTAGAGATACTCCAACCTGTTGAGCAATGTTCAAAATTTCTAATGGCAGGGGTTTTACTCTTTCAAAAAGCGGGTATTCAGATCTAATTTCATCCTGAAACTCGACTGGTTCTTGATGCGCGATTTTAAGTATTGGCGAATAACGCAATTGGCACACAACCTCCACAAGGGGATTGTGCCTGTAAATTACACGCTTAAACTCAGGAAAGTTCATTGACCTCTATGGTTGCCCTAATATCACTGTTATATCACTATTTTAGATGACAGTGAGACTTTTCGGCTAGAGGTCTGAGAGGATTGATCGTTTAAGCCCCGTTTTCCGAACGATAGTCATTACCGGATACAATCCAAAATTATCGGATACCACACCTTTTTACCGGATAGACTATCGGATAGATTGACGTTCACCCTTTACCGGATAGAATGGAATAGTTACCGGATAAAAGTGAGTGTTATCGGATATGGGTAGATCGGGCGAGTCAGTGACAAGGTTAGATATCAGGTTCCCCAATGAGATGTATGAAAAGCTTCAACAGATAGCGATTAAGGATGGAGCTAGAACCCACCATATTAGTCAAAAGGTGGAAGTATCCCCAACTGTCATCAAGCTGGTACAGTTCGCACTAGACACCCTTGCTGGGATATTACCGGATAGAGGTGAGAATGTACCGGATAGTCTACCGGATACGCTCTTGGACGACTTATCGGATAAAGATGTTAGCATATCGGATAAATTATCGGAAAAAAGGGTGGAAGGCATTGTAGACAGACGATTGAAAGAATTAGGACTATTCCCAGAGTGCCAAACAAGTGAGAATCCCGCATCCATATCGATCGAAGCTATCTACCCAGCTTTATCGGATAAGCTTGAGTCTGTACCGGATAATTTACCGGATAATGATGTTATGATATCGGATAAGGGTGCATTATTACCGGATAGCTTACACGATCGAGCAAAAATCTCATGATATCAGCGGCAATTCGGGAAAAGTTATCATGCCATACTTACCCTCGCTACCATCAGATCCAATCTCCGCGCATTCCACTGGTTTGATATCTGATAGCAGTCGTCTGATGAAGGTTCCAGGGTAGGTATCTAAGTCGAGGGAAGCTTCATAAATAGAGTTGACACTGAAGTCTAAGGTAATGGCGGTTAGTTGCTGTATCGCCTCATGCTTGCCCAATGTAGCGATTATCAGCAAGCGATCGAGTAAAGATAGTGGTTCTACCTTTACGACCCTAGACATTGAGATTTTCCCTTCCCCTTTGCTGGTTTCGATCGTCAGGGTGTCGCCATCGCTCGATAGGACTTTGCACCCTATCCCCGTCGATCCGTAAACAGTGGAACCGATTAATATTTTAGAATTCATCTTCTGGTACCTCGCGGATTATTTTATTTGGTTCCATTGCTGGCAGTGCTGTGAAAATAGCGTCCTTAGCGTCCTTACCGTCCTTTATTTCTTGTAACCCTTGCGCCTTGCTTGTTTCAGAAAGGACGGTACTAGGGACGGTATTAAGGACGGTCACGTCCTCAATGAAAGTAGCGTCCTCATTTAAAGTAGCGTCCTCAGTAGCGTTCCCCCTGTATCCTTTGCCCTGACTGGATTCGTCAGACACAGAGGACGGTAAGGACGCTAAGGACGCTATTTTCACCACCTTCTGGATACAGATAAGTCTTGTTCGCTCTACCCCTCCTTTTCGGAAAGAACCAACATCAATTCCCATTGCTCTCAAATCTGGGGATAATCGATTGAGTTGACGGGTAAGGCTGTGAGCCGCCTTAGGAAAGTAACGCGATCGATAGGTTGCATCATCAGTGTGGTTCTCCAGTTCGTTTAAAAGCTCTGAAGCTGTACCTCTCCATGACTTTGGTATTGGATAGTTCTCCATCAGCCGAATAATTGCTTCACCAACGGGGGATGACTCAATTACCACTTGTCTTGACTGTTCACGGCTCTCATTGAAGATTGCCATAAACTCACCGTCATTAAGTCCTAGTGCCCGTTCTGAAGCGATTGCAAACAGGGCATAATCAGCCATTCGAGGTAACTTCTCTGGGTTAGTATGTGGTAGTTGGGATAGAGTTTGGCTCAATACTGTCAGCAATGCACCTAGAATTCTTGGTCTGGCAGATTCAACCTTCTCGTTTAATTTCCCTTGGGGGAGACGTTTATCTTCTGGGATTTCTGGTAATTGAGCTATCAACACCCGATCGGCTAAATCATCGCGAGTTACCAGGGCATCGATCGCGGTGATGATTTGGGGGCGGGTGAACTCGAATGTGGTTTCGTCTCCAGTAGTGTGAAGTGTGCGAGTAGAGTAACCGAACCCCGTCGCTACTCTACATAAGTCATCTGATTGATCGGGTGTGATGTGCCCAACATTGTCATATACCATTAGATGGCGACAAGTAGCCGCTACAGCTAACTTGAGAGTATCGCCTTGCAGTTTGATTAGACCCGCTTTACCAGGATCGATTAAACCTTTGAGGATTTCGGCGGCGGCGGTTTTTCCGCTTCCTCGGTGTGCTGATAAAACTAGCACAGGATATGTTTTATCGGGACAGAAACAGAACAGTAAGAATGTGATAATTAGCGTCCATGATGAGCCGTCCACATTAAGCAAATCCTTCAATTCATCTAGATTCCCACCAGTGACCGGAATGGGTAGGGGTAGTAGCGAATCTGGTCGCCAAAACCGCACAGGGGGTTCTATGATTAATCGCCAGCCACTAGCATCGACCTCGATCGCTTTCCAATCGGGCGTACCCAAGTCTAGATAGATTTTCCCTTGATGTTCGGCTGTGCGTAGATGTACCTCGCGAGTTTCACCGTCAAAAATTGCGATTGCTTCAAGTGTGGGGAGAGTGTCTTGATATGACTGTGAATTAATACCTATTTTATTAGCTTTATAATGTTCTCCCATTAGCCACAATTTAAAAGCTTTCGACTTGACCGCGTAAGTATGGCGATTACCTTCGATCGAGATGTCAGCATAAGCAACTTTATCGGCGGTATGAAAGTAAGTGGCAACTTTAGCTAATTCTAGTGGTGAAATAGGTTTCTCTGGCTTATCACTTGATGGGCTATTGTCATTGTCTTTACTGCTCGTTTTAGGTTTGGCAGAAATAATCTCAGATCCAGCATTTTCGATAGCACTAATAAAAGCATCAGCACCCTTGTTGAAGATTAGATCGTCAATACCTTTACCATCTTCACTATCCCAATTAGCAAAAGTAACTTCACAACCTTCAGCAGTCAGTAAATTAGCGAGTCTTGTAGCTGCCATCTTCACGAGTGCAACCGTTTTAGGTTTAGTATCTTTGTCAAATGCGATTATAAACTTACGCCCCAGAATGGCAAGTATTTTTAAATCGGGGATTAACTTATAATTGCTTTCGTCCTTAATATCTTTATCCTTATCTATTTTTTCACAACCATTCCATACCCCACCTAGTCCAGCTACCACATAGCCCACGCTAGTACCGCTATAGGTTGTCTTTCCCCCTTCAGTGATTACAGTCGAAACCTCGGGGGTATTTTTCACCCATTTAACGTATTTCTTATTTAGATCGAGTTCGTGATAATCGCGCCACTCTTCACCCCCGATTTCCTCTGATTTCCATATGCGATTGATATCCACATCGCTAGGTATTTTGACTTCACAACGACTAGAAATAACTTTCCATGTATCGATATCAATTTGAGGTAAAAGCACTTGAGAAACGCTTTTAGGGGGATTCTCATACTTAATAGGTTTTCCTTCTTTAGTCAGTCTTGGTGTTACTGGTTTGAAACTCAGACATTTAGTAACCCCACCCCCATCAATTGACTTACCTCTGAAGGATATACCGCCATCTTTAATAACATGATCGTAGTTCTTTTGCAAGTTTGATCGAAGCACATTGTTATTGGTGAACTTGTCACTATTTGGTATCGCATGGAGTAGTTCAGCAATTGCTTTGTCACCACCTTCAACAAACTCGGCATTCAACAGAGCAATTAGGGGGTTAATAGCACTCTCTCGGAACTGCTCGATCGCATTATCGGGGAAGAAATTAGAGAGGATCGAATAGTCGTAGTTTGTCGAAATATCTACAGTCATGTTAAGTTGGTAATAATTGAATTTTGAGTGAACCCAGTCAGAGAGAACATCTAGGCTGGGTTTTTTGTATCAGGAATCAGACGTTAAGGATCGGGGTTATCGGCGGTGAAGAATTTGGCGTAATTCTTCTGAAACCCTTTAACCTCGTCCGCAAGCCACTTGTCGACAGATTTCTGGGCTTTTACTTCTGCCTTTAGTTGGGCTGCTTTTTGCTTTTCAGTTAAATTCTTAGTCATCATTTCATAGTCCCAAAACAAGGTTAGACGGCTCGACGGGGATAATCACTCGATCCGAAAAATATTGGCAGGGAGACAGATCGTATTCAAACCAGACTCGATCGCTTCCAGGATAAGCAAGGCACACGTCAAAACCACTGCCAATTAGTTGTTTGCATCGTGGTTTTAAATCGGTGAACGTCTCGATCGAGTCTGTGTCATGCCATTCAAAAATACCGTTGTATCGAAGTGATAGTAACCCGTGACTGACTATGGCTTTTGTCTTGTAGTGGGCGAGTACGATTAGAAGTGATTCTCTGATGTTGAGTGTTAATTTTGAGACGGGGCAATGCTTTGAAGTACTATAGTTAACTATAGTGTTAGTTAAAATTTCCATTTTGTTTGGGGTTGTATTCGAGGTTCACAACCGTTCAAACGCTAGGGATAGTTAAAGGAAATGTTCGACCAACACTGACTCAACATTCGCGCCAAAAAATGTCAAACTAGGGATAACGCCCTTTCTGAGATTTAATTGGTGTACAACGATTGAGTCATGTTAGGTTAGCTCAGTTAACTGGGGTTCCCGCGAAGAAAAGCCAGTTACAGAGAATCGTACGAACCAAGAACTCGTTTAAACCTAGTGTTTGAGCGGGTTTTTGATTATGCGACTGATGGAAGGGTTGCCATGTATTCCTCGACTAACGCTTGATGACTAGGGCAATCACCATTAAGTAGATAGTCGTGAAGCAATTCCCATACCCAATGTATCTTTCCGCGCTCTGACGGCTGAATCCAGTAAATATTCTTGGGCAATTTAGCTCTTAATTCAATCGATTGCCAAGGGGATAGATCGATGTAATCCTTTCTAATTGCAGCTTCAGAAATATACTTAAAGATGCGAGTTTTCTTGGGAGATAAAGTCTTCATGATCGAGCAATAAAGGAATGTGCTTGGTTTGTTGGGTTGAAACAAATATGCTTGGCAAAGGCATGTATAAAATCTAGCACGGCTTTGCTGAGAAGACAATCACCAAAGTTTTCGCCACGTTTTTGATACCTAAAGAAAACTTTCGCAATTGACATATCAGTACTAGCGTACAGTTTGCCAATAACCTTCTACTGGCAAGGGTTTCAGGATGAATTCATCGAAAGAAAATCGTCTTTAAACAATAGATTTACCTTCAAAGAGAGGGTATGACTAATACTTATGCTAATTTTAAATTTACGGCATATTATTTTTATTAGCGTCGCTAACTTTCTTGTTTTCAAATTATTAGCGTCGCTAACTTTTTATTTATGGAAAATTTGATGAGTATTTCTTATCTGATTGCAATTTATCAAATACTTACTAATACGGTCATTTACTGTCACCGACATTACTGAATTAGTAAACGACGCGTAACCTCTTTAATTGTATTTATCCCTTTAATAGCATTAATTGTATTTATCCCTTTAATAGCATTAAAATTTTTTAGTACTTTTATCAGCTAATTAAATATCCCCGAACAGACACTTCCGCTGGATCGACCCGCGCCAAGCTGTGAGAAGTCAAAAACAAGAACATCCCAGCTATTGAGAGATGTTAAACGGGGGGTGAAATCAGTCATAATTTTGGGGTTTAAGGATACTGGAATATCAGCCTAAATTGGTGCGATCTAGTTGTATTTAATCTTGCACCAGATTTCGTGATGGCTATAGCCCCACCGAATTACGTGTCTCGCCGAAACCGTTAATAGCTGGTAGTTTCAGAAGCACCCGTTTTTTCTAGACTATAGTGCCGAAAAAATCCGTGTCGAGATGAAGCCAACGTTCGCAAGCATCAAAATTAGCCGATATCTACAAATAAACATTCCCGATCGATAGCATGAGCATAGGTACTCAACAGCACTCGTTTATCGTGTCCCGTCTGTTCTGCCAATGCGATGAAGTTAGCCCCGTTACTGAGGGCGTGGGAGATGGCAGAATGTCGAATCTTGTAAGGACTCCGATATTCAATCTGGCAACTTTCTAGAATAGTTTTCCAAGCCCTGGCTCTAAATCGATGATCGTTAATTGGTAGACCCTTGGGACTGGGGAATACTAGATCTTCAGGTTGTGGATTTAATCGCTCGAATCTAGCTATCAACATCGATCGAACGCTTGGGGATAACTGGACATTGCGGGATTTCCCAGTTTTAGTACCCCTCTTATTCTGATGACCACGGCTAATCGATTCCCCAATCCATGCAGTGGTAGAGTCAATGTCTAAATGTTTCCACTTCAGCCCCGCGACTTCACCAGGGCGGCAAGCAGTCGAAGCGAGAAATATAACGAATTCAGTGTAATGAGAATAATGGGGGTGAGATTTAAACCCCGCGATAATTGACTGTAGCTCGGTAATGGTAAAAGGTTTTACTTGTTGCCTAGACTGCCCACTATTGCCCTTAGAACGCGCTCGATCGAGACATTCCGCCCAAGGGTTGGGATCGGCGGTGTGATATTTGCCCTTAGACCACTCCCAGCAAGCTTGAAGTGAGAATAAATAAATTTTGATAGATTGACTAGATGCAGATTCCGACCATAGATCGATCGCAGCTCTAGCGGCGGATTCAGTTATTTTATCGGCTGGTTTGTCGCCAAGTAACTGAGTAAGCTTTGAGGCAATCGCTTCCAATCTACAGAGCGAGCTATGGGAGAGTGAATCCTCTTTCCGTCGGTACCCGATATACTTCTCGAAAAGTTCTACAGCAGTGATGTCCGTTGGGTTCTTTCCCAGTTTGCGGGTTTTGTACTTCAGTAGAGTGGTATCAAAGTTCCCGTAAGCGATGTCCTTCTCGATCTGAGCTATCTTCAGCTTGGCATTAGATAAACCAACAGGATTGTTGTGCTTGGGCAAACTGAAGCTATATTGCTTGGCATCATGGGAGAACCTAATCAGTAGGCTGTTTCCGCGCTTCTCGATGTGCATTTTAAACAGTGGGTGAAATGGTGGGTGATAGACCAACCAAACCAGCCATAACAGCCTACAAATTGCCAATATTACCTATTGGTAAACAGCAAAAATCGGCTATTAGGACATGATTTGTTTCCTAAAAGCCTTGCCAGCAATATGTTTCAACCCGAAGCCCGCAATGAGGCTTGAACTCATGACCTCTTCATTACCAATGAAGTGCTCTACCACTGAGCTATGCGGGCGTTTGTGAAAGTGGGCCGAGCTGGATTTGAACCAGCGTAGGTCTCCCAGCAGATTTACAGTCTGCCGCCATTAACCACTCGGCCATCGACCCATTTGTTCCACAGTTACTAATATTAGCATACCTGACTGAAAACACCAAACAAATTTCTAGGTGTCTTTTAAATCTGTGGATTTTAGTTGGGCAAGCAGTCCGCCACAGGCATCTGTGAGTAGGTCGATAACGTAGTCAAAACCTTCTATGCCGCCATAGTAGGGATCTGGAACTTCCCGATCTGGGTGTTGAGTGGCAAAGTCGCACATCAGTTTAACTTTGTCTCGATATTGTCCTTGTGGGTCGAGAGCAAGAATATTAGCGTAGTTTTCTCGATCCATCGCGAGGATCAGATCGAAGGCGGTGAAGTCGGATTTGGTGAATTGTCTGGCACTTCCGCTCATTGGAATATTCCGGTTGGTGGCGGCGGCTTGCATTCGGCGATCGGGTGGATTTCCACTATGATAGTTGGCAGTTCCAGCGGAGTCACACTCGATCTGACTGCTGATGCCAGATTTAGCCGCGAGATGATTCATGATGTTTTCAGCGGCGGGGGAGCGACAGATGTTTCCGAGACAGACGAAGAGGAGTTTCACAATAGGGGGTAGAGGGTAGAGGGTAGAGGGTGGAGATATTGGGGACTTAGAGGATCGATCTAAGCTTATGGATCGCAGCCAAGTAGTCAGGTATGGCTTCTCCGGTGGCGATGCAGGCGGATCGATCGACTGCAATTGGGTCGATACCGGAGAATATTTTACCAAACTCGATCGTTTTACCTCGATCGGGTTTCCAGTCGGGGCTGATGAAGCGCAAGTCTGCGTCTACTACTGCGCCGTCGAAGAGATGTCCGATCGAGAAGTAGACATCTTGGAGGACTTTGGGGACTGATGGCTGGTGGAGTTGTCCGCGTGAGTTAAGGCTACGGGCGTGGTATTTCGATCGCGGGAAGAGTCCGTAGAGATTTTTGAGGGATGCGGAAATTAGGGGTTTGTCTTTGAGGATCGTCCGCTTGAATGCGCCGATGGTAATCCGACAGTCTACTTGTTGGAGTAGTTCGGGTGCCCACATGGTTTTAAATCGAACGGGAGTGGGGGATAGATTGGGGTATTCGACCAGTGGGAGGGTGTCAGCGTCGAGAAGTTCCATTCCTTCATCTAACAGGGCGTACAGTCCATTTTTGCTGGCAATATCGTGGAGGCTGACGGGAGAACAAACGCCTTCGACGATCGAGATTTTGGCGTTGGGACTAGCTTGACGGAGTGCTTGTAGTACTTTAGCCAGTACGCCCATGCTGACGGTGACGGGTGCTGAGACGGGATAGCCGAGGTTTGGTTTGACGAGAATGTGTTGGGCGTTGTGGGCGGATACTGGGGGTTGATAAATAAATGATTTGGTTGTAGCAATGTCCATTGAGCGGGTAGTAAGTGGGATCTGGAGTGGGGATTCAGGCTTTATGAGATTTACATTGGCTCTGGTGCATTACCCTGCGAGATAACACACCCTACAGATCAAATAGGACTGGTATATCAACTATCAATTATCAATTATCAACTATCAACTATCAACTATCACCGCATATCGCTGATGGCACTCATGGCTGTAGCGGCGATCGCTTGTTCGGTCGCTTTGGGGAGATGATGATATTTACCATTAGCTTGTTTGGCTAGTTCTTTGGCAAATCCCGTCGAGATAAATTTATTCTCGGTATCGATTACTAATAATTTAATTCCGATCGATCTAATCCGTGAGGCGATATCTAGTAGCTCTTTCTTGATGTCTGGCTTGTCTTCAGGATCGATCGGATCGCCTAAGGAACGCGCTAAGGGTACATTTCCGCGTCCATCGGTAATCGCCACAATCACCACTTGTCCGACATCTCCCGAACTTTGAGCGTTAACACCTACCCGCACCGCTTGAGTCAAACCATGTGCCAGTGGGGAACCACCACCACAGGCGAGGCGTTCGAGTCGGCGTTTTGCCATCGCGATCGATCGAGTCGGTGGTAATAGTACTTCAGCTTGTTCGCCCCGAAAGGGAATTAACGCCACTTGGTCGCGATTTTGATAAGCTTCTGTCAAGAGTCGCATCACGGCACCCTTCGCCGACTGCATCCGATTGAGAGCCATCGAACCCGAAGCATCTACGACAAATATTACCAAAGCACCCGATCGACGGGCTAGTTTCTTGCCGCGAATGTCACCTGGCTCGACGATCACTAATCGATCGGGTTGGCGCAATCGGCGCGATTTTTGATAGGGTGCTGCTGCTCTCAATGTCGCGTCTACAGCCACGCGGCGGACTTTACCCTTGGGGATTATCGGTTTGACATACCTGCCCCGATCTTCCGAAAATACCATACTGCGGCTGCCGGATTTGCCCTGTTTCTGTTGGGCGGTTTGGGCGAAATACAGTACTGTATCGTCGAGGATTACGCCTTCGATATCGAAGACAAATTCTTCAGGGACACTCGGTGGTGCCTCCGATTGGTCTTCATTTTCAGCATCGTCATCTTCATTCTCCTCCGGTTCCTGCTCTTGCTCCGGTTCCCGATTCTCTTGCTCTTGTTCGTTCTGTTCGTCCTGCTCCTGCTCGGATTGGTTTTGAGATTGAGGTGGTGGTGGGGGTGGTGGGGGTGTATTTTCGTCCGGCGGGGTTTGAATTACTGTTGCGCGGGGGACGATGACTAGTTCTACCGCACGGCGCAGATCCTCAGCATTGACATTGGTGCGTCCTTCTAGTGCGGCTGCGGCTTTGGCTACCCGCACAGCAAATAATTCGGCGCGATGTCCCATTACTCCGCCACGCAGAGCTTCTGTGACGAGATAAGTAATTTGCTCTTGAGCGATCTGGACATCTTTTAACCATTCCCGCGCTAGCAAGATTTGAGTCTTGATATTGTCGGTTTCTTCGGCGTACTGTTCGAGAAAAGCTTGCGGCGATAGGGAGTACGAGATCGCTTGTCCGACAGCTTGCACCCGTTGGTCGATTTCCATCACTCCATCAGCCGATAAAGAGATGGCGATGCGATCGAGCAAATGTTCTCTCAAGGCACCTTCGTCGGGATTGTAGGTGGCAATCAACAACGGTTTGCAGGGATGTTGAAAGCTAATCCCTTCCCGTTCGATCTGATTTCGACCATCGGTGAGCACGCCGAGGAGGAGATTGGAAATTTGGTCGTCGAGGAGATTGATTTCGTCGATGTACAATACCCCTCGATGCGCTTGAGCCAGTAGTCCTGGCTGAAATACTGAGGCTCCTGCCTGGACTGATTTATCCAAATCGACCGAACCCAGTAGGCGATCTTCGGTTACGCCCAAGGGAATCTGGATAAATGGGGCCGCAACTATTTTTGTCTGCAACGCCAAAGTGGGATCTGAGTTCTGCAACTCTAATAACTTGTCGTCCCACTCACTTGGAGTATTCGGATCGCAATTGCTCACCCCACCGATGGTAATTTCGATCGGTGGCAATAGTGAGTGAATCGCCCGCGCCATCACGGATTTGGCAGTACCTCGCCCGCCTGCGATCGCGACTCCCCCCAAATTTGGATCGACAGCCGCTAGTAGTAGTGCTAATTTAATTGCTTCTTGTCCTACCACCGCAGTGAGTGGGAAGGCATTAAGATTCGAGGTTACGATCGCTGTGGGCATTATGTAGTAAATGTTTCGGTGGCGTAGCCTTTCTGGATAAAAATCGGCTCTTTGCTTTAATTATCTCATATTAGCTCCTGACGACCGATCGCCAAGATCGGCTGTTTTTATTTTTTGTGTATATAAAACATAGATATTTTCTTGCCCTGATGTTAATTGTGGCGATCGAATGGGAACAATAAAAATATGAAGTTCATCTTTATTTAGACATATGTAGTGTGCTGCGGATAACTATTTGCCGATCGCTTACCTTTAGATGTTTCTGATGATTTCGTGGGTACAATTATAGATATCCATAGATATTCGATCGGGGGTAAAGTTAGCTTGGTAAAATGAATACATCTAGTACAAGTATTTTTTGCTGAAGTGGTCGATCGCCTGTTCCCTCAGTGGATATTTTGATTGTTCGGATTGCAAGATCGATAAAATCTATCGTCTGGATGATTTTTAAATATTAGCTTCTAGACTGGAGATCGTCTCAACTGAGCTAAGTACAGATTGCTAAATCTCGATCGAGTAATTTATGCCATTTCACTTGAAGATTGGTCGATTAACGATCGCTCTCACCGATCGACAAATATCAAAACTATACTCACAGTAGTATGGCTTGAGTAATATGGCTGACTGTCATCAGCAGAGCCATGTTAGTATTCAGAAGAATACAAAAATTGCAATTGTGGTTGAATTTAACTCAGCAACATAGCTGACATTTCTGCCAAACACACTCCGACCGCGATCCTACATGAGCACATCCCCTAGCGGACGAGGACACTTCTCCTAGATGAGATCCACTACGGCTTCAGATCGCCACTAGTCTGAATGAAGCCGCAGCAATCGTTACCGCTTGTCACTCCAATAGGATGGCTAGTCACAGCTAGGCACACAAAATTTACACAACAGCTCATTAAATATTCGGGAAATTTCAATCATGAAAAAATTAATGTGGTACGTTGGCTGCTGTTTGATGCCGCTCTTTGGAGCATCAGCAAGTCAAGCCAGCCCTGACATCAAACCCAGTCCAACTACTACAACTGGTGGTAAGGCAGCTAGTTTGGGCAGATTATCGAGTGCCGATTCCCAAGTGTTCTCAGCGACCCCATTGGTTGCCAGAGATATCCTAGCCCAAGTGCCACCACCACCCCCCACCCCAATCGCTCCGCCAAGTGCCCCTCCAGCTACAACTCCGGCTGCTCCAGCAAATTCGGATAATCAGGATATTCAGAATCAGCTCAACAATATCCAGAATAATCAGACTCCAGCAGGAGACAAGCTTAGCACTTATCGACCAAAAATCTCACCTAGCTTTTCGATTTTCAACCCCGTTGGGTTTGGTGCGGATAATAACCTTGTATTCTTTTCAATAGATTATCAAAGTCGTACTAGATTTAGCCAAACCTCTGACGGTGAAGCGGGAATCGGGATTGGATTGGGCGATGCTGTCAACTCAGTCGGTGCTGAAGTATCGTATAGTCTCAACAGCTTTGGTTCTAGTGCTGGATTTGGGAGTGGTGCATTTAGCGCGAAACTGCACAAGCGAATCGGCGAGGACGCTGCGGTTGCCATTGGTTGGAACCAATTTGCGAAAATTCAGTTTGGTGGCGGTAGAAATGGTAATGGGCCTTCTGACTACCCCAACAACTCTTACTATTTAGTCGGTACCAAGATTGTCCGCACGCGTGAAGATATCAACGATGTATTCAGTCGGGTGGCACTGACGGCTGGCGTTGGTAGTGGCGTATTTTTACCATTCGATCGCAATGCTAGCATCGATCGCGGCGGATTAAATGTCTTTGGTTCCGTTGGTGTGCGGGTGGCTAGACCAGTGAGTGCGATCGTTGAATGGACAGGACAGGATCTAGCCGCAGGCGTATCGGTCGCACCATTCGATAATTTCCCATTAGTGATCACTCCGGCTTTTCGTGACATTACTGGAGCTGGAGACGGAGCCAGATTTGTCTTGGGTGCTAGTTTAGCTTTTAACTTCTAAAATCGATCGACATTTGTCAATCGATGGTAAATGTCGATCGTTCACAATCGTTTCGAGTATCAATCATTAACCATCAAACTAGGTTGGATATCAATGCAAAATATATCTAAATATCACAGAGCGATCGTTGGCTGTAGCGCAGTTGTTACAGCATCATTGGCTGGGTTCGTTGAGTCTGCTAGCGCAGCAGGGCAACTTACCAACCAAAATATGCAGCCTCAAGGTGCTTTCCTCATCGCTCAAACTACTAATCAGAGTAACGCTGGTGGCGCAAATGTGACGACTTCTCCAAGTGGCTCGTTCTCACCTGGCGGTTCAGTTGGCGGCTACAACTCCTCAATTACTGGTCAGGCTCGTTTGCTTTCCTCCAGAATTAGTCTGGCGCAGAGCAAATACAATACAGCGGCTAACAATCTTCGTCAAGCACAGACACCACCGCCCATAGTCTCCCGTACTATCCCGCTCCGCCGTTTTGGTCGCCAAGCAGTTGCCGATATCGCAAGCTGTGGTTGTCCCAATGCAGATGTCACTACTACTCCTACCGAGCGTCCAGAATTGGTAGCAGCAAGAGCAGCAGAAGCATCGACAGCAGCAGAACTCGCTGCTGCTAGAGCCGAAGCGCAACAGTTTATCGAATCCGTCCAGAGCAGTAATGCAGGTCGTCAAGTTGACAACACACTGTGGTAAACCGGATCTAATTTGCCAGCGCGAGTAAAAATTCACGCAAAATGGGGATTGGTAACCGTTTTGCGACTTCAACATCATGACCTGTGGCAATTGCCACGATCGACAATCGACTACAAAAAGTTAGGCTACAACCATGACCCAAATATCTACAGTTCGGAAGCTACTAATTGGCTGTGGCGCGATCGCTACAACAGTCCTTGGTAGCCTAGTCCAGTCCGCCAGTGCTGCGGAACAATTCAATAATCAAACCGTTCAATTCGATGGGGATACCATTATTGAGTTTCAATTTCTTGGCTCTAATAATGCCGCGCAATCTACATTTGGAGTCCTCAATCTCGCAACTGGTGAGAAGGTCCCCTTAATTAGTGAGGCTCGCGCTCAAGATCGACCAGGAAAAAACCGCGTTGGTACTGCTGGCAAAGCAGTCAGGAAGCCTTTTGCCGAGTACACCTTCAAGTCGGGGACTCCCTACACACTCTACCTAGAGTCAACTGTTAAAGGTAAAGGCACAACCACTGTGTACTCTGTCCCAGACAAAAATGGTGGCGCACAGTTAGCCAAATTTGATAACGAGGCTACCGCTCTGGGCACTCAAGGTGTGAAAATTGGCTGGAATGATGGCGTTTCTGGTAGAGGTAACGACTTCAATCAGTTTTTGGTCATTGCTGGTGGGGGAATCGGTTGTCCCTGTAAGCCAAGTCCCATCCTGACGGCACCAATTCCGCCTGAGGTACCGCCAACGAGAAATAACGCACCTAGCGGTCGCGGTTAATTTAGTTGTAAAGTTACTAAAAAAGGGGGTGAAACAATGTTTCATCCCCTTTTTGCAATGAATAATTGCCACAATAAGGAATAAGAGTTATTACAATCGCTGACTGAAATATGAAACTGTCAAGACTAGGTTATTCGATCGCGGCGATCGCTATAGTAATTGCTACCTTTTTTTCATCACCAATCCTAGCAGCGGTGCCGATCGGCGCAGTCTCAACTACCGACAATAGTGGGATTAGCTTTGTGAGTAAAGCTGTCGATCTCGTCGGCGCAGCAGTTGTCCGAATTGATACCGAGCGGACGATTACACGGCGGATCGACCCGTTTTTTGGCGATGAAGCAATGACCGGATTACCTCAACAGCAATTATTGCGCGGTCAGGGTTCGGGCTTTATTATCGATCGAGATGGGATTATTTTAACTAATGCTCACGTCGTCGATCGAGCTGATAAGGTCACGGTAACGCTCAAGGATGGGCGGATTTTTGAGGGTAAAGTTAGCGGTGTCGATCCTGTTACCGATTTGGCAGTTGTCAAAGTCAGCGGCGCGAAAAATCTGCCTGTCGCCCAATTAGGCGACTCGGATCGTGTCAAAGTTGGTGACTGGGCGATCGCGGTTGGCAATCCGTTTGGGCTGGATAATACTGTGACACTAGGGATTGTCAGTACGCTCAAACGTGCTAGTGCAACCGTCGGCATGACCGATAAACGCCTTGATTTCATTCAAACTGATGCAGCGATCAATCCTGGTAATTCAGGGGGGCCACTGCTCAATGCTCAGGGACAAGCGATCGGCATCAATACCGCGATTCGTGCTGATGCGGTAGGAATTGGGTTTGCGATCCCGATCAATAAAGCCAAAACAATTTCTACTCAATTAGCACGGGGCGAAAAAGTCTCTCACCCCTATCTCGGCGTCCAAATGGTGACACTGACACCAGCAATCGCCACGGAGAATAATAACGACCCCAATGCCATGTTCCAAATCCCTGAAGTTAATGGGGTATTGGTAGTGCGCGTGTTGCCAAATACAGCCGCATCGATCGCCGGAATGCGCCGTGGTGACGCGATTCTCGAAGTCAATGGTGAGGTAATTCGCGATGCGAGTCAATTGCAGGATGTGATGGAAAATAGTCACGTCGCCGAACAGCTCCAAGTGCGGATCTTACGAGATGGTAAAAATCGCCTGGTTACAGTAGTACCGAAAGATCTCAATTCATAAGACCTCCTGCGAAAGCAAGGTATTAGGCTTTAGGCTTTAGGCTTTAGGCTTTAGGGGAAGCCATAGACGAAAACAGCGGTGCGCTCCCTTGGAGGAAACCTCCAAGGGAGCGCAACAAGACAACACTAAAAAAATAGAAAGGGCATCCCTACCAATCGCGTGAGGTGCCCTTTCTGGTTACTTATGGGTTGTGATAAGAATATATGCGATCGATTAGTTC
Organism: Chamaesiphon sp.; assembly: GCF_041737865.1. Taxonomy (NCBI): domain Bacteria; kingdom Bacillati; phylum Cyanobacteriota; class Cyanophyceae; order Gomontiellales; family Chamaesiphonaceae; genus Chamaesiphon; species Chamaesiphon sp. The sequence continues at coordinate 35,515 of NZ_JBGSQZ010000054.1, read as the reverse complement.
GATCTGTGGGGCGATCGATCGTCCCAATTTACGCGGCTAAAGAAACCCAAACAAATGTAGTATTCCACGACCGCTAATTAGTTCGACAACGATCCCGATGAAACCCAGCATCGCCAAACGACCATTCCAGACCTCCGCAGCAGTCGTCAGACCCAATTCCCACCGCTCTTGGGGATACATCTTGATTCTCTTCTTCATCTGGGTGACTCGATCGATGTCCAGACTGGGGGCTGCGGCAGCTCTGAGGACGAGATCTACTAGAGTTTGGATAAAGATGGGGTTGGTGTCCAAAGCGGGCACGCGATTGAAGGTGTGGATGCCAGCTTCTTCGGCAATTTCGCGATATTCGATATCGATTTCTTCGAGGGTTTCGATATGTTCGGAGACAAAGCTAATCGGCACGACGACTAATTCGGTGACGCCTTTGGCGGCGAGTTCGACGATCGCATCTTCAGTATATGGTTGGAGCCATTCGATCGGGCCTACTTTACTTTGATAAGCTAGAGAGCGATCATTTTTTCGTCCCAGCGTCTTCATAATTAGCTCGGTGCATTCCTCAATCTCGGCTTGATAGGGATCGCCAGCTTCTTCGACATAGCTCACAGGCACACCATGAGCACTAAAAAAGACGTGTGCTCGATCGGGATTGGGGCATTTATCGATTTGGGTGGCGATTAGTTCTGTCATCGCTTGGAGATAACCAGGCTCTTTATACCAATCTGCAATCACCGTGTATTGAGGTGGCTTGAGGTGAGGATTTTCACTCCAGATTTTTTCGATCAGCCGAAAGCTAGAACCACTAGTACTAATCGAAAACTGTGGATACAACGGTAGGATCACCAATTGCTCGATCCCATCTTGCTCAATTTGAGCGAGTGCTTCTTCTGTAAATGGGTGCCAATAGCGCATCCCAATGTATACTTTAGCATCTTCACCTTGTGCGCGTAGTTGCGTTTCTAATGCCCGCGCTTGCTCTTCCGTAATTCGTCTCAGTGGGGAGCCACCACCGATTTTTTGGTAGTTTGCTTGTGATTTTTTCGCCCGTGAAGTAGAGATGATCCAGGCTAGCGGTTTTTGAAGTGCAGCAATCGGAATCCGAATAATTTCAGGGTCGGAAAACAGGTTAAACAAGAACGGACGCACATCCGATAATTGCTCCGGTCCGCCCAAATTCAGTAGTAAAACCCCTAATCGACCCATAACGGTTCTGTTTTCCCAGTACGTTGCAAATTCTTCATTAATTTTAACAATTAAATGGTTCGATCGGTATAAGGTTAAGAACTGCCGATCTATAAACTTAATTTTAGCTGAGATTGTCTGCTTCGATCCCAATGTTTAGAGATCTGGTCGGGCTTAGTGCGAAACTTATCCCAAATCGAGCGCGTCCATAAGCTATGGGCTGTTATGAAAAATGCAGTTGACCTAAGTTTTCGCCGTCCCGATCGATCGGGATTACCAAATCCAGATAAGATCTAATACATGCACCGCTTAACCTCCACTTTCGACCCGATTGAGACATTGCACGCAACAGGCTTACGCCAATATCGAACCGAGTGGTCGCGATGGTTGTTAATCCTATCGATCGCTTTTGGCGGTACGATCGCGGTATCGATTCAGACACTCACAGTCCAAGCACAGCCAAATCCCCAGGGATTAGCAATCCAATCAGATACTCAAGAAGCCAACTCCAAAACACAAGTAGTCACAGCGCGGGGGAATGTCCGACTCAACTACCCCAGTCGCAAAATTCAAGCTCAAGCCAATCTCGCCCAATATTTTATCAAGCAAAAACGGATTCTCTTGACAGGCAATGTCTTAATCGCGCAGGAGGGGAGTACTCTAGAAGGAGAAAGTGTGCTGTACCTAGTCGATGAAGGCAAATTTATCGCCAATCCTAAAATCAAACAACAGGTTCGGAGCAACTATATCGATCCCGAACAGGGCGGTAGAGGACTGACGATCCTATCCAACATCCAAGAAGCCAACTCGAAAACAGAAATAGTTACCGCCACAGGCAATGTTCGTCTCAGCTACCCCGACAAAAAACTGCAAGCGCGAGCAAATACCGCTCAATATAATATTAAGGGAAAACAAATTGTGTTATCGGGAAATGTGCTGGTCGTTAACAATGGGAGTAGTCTCCAAGGAGATACAATTACTTATCTGATTGAAGAAGGGCGATTTATTGCCAAGCAAAAACCAGGGATACCCGTACAGTCTATTTATGTGATTCCTGACAAAACTAGTAATCAGTAATTACTCCCTTCCCACCTCAATCAATAGACATCATAATTCCATCCACTATCCACCATTCACCATTCACCATCCACCCCCTACCCTAGATGTCTAATTTGACACTAGGAAGAGAGTAGTAAGAGTTTACCCGATCGTCAATATAACTCCCGTGAAGATTATCCTCGAAAATATTCATAAATCCTACGGAAAGCGAAATATTGTCAATCGCGTTAGTCTGTCTGTCTCACAAGGTGAAATCGTTGGTTTACTAGGCCCTAATGGTGCGGGTAAGACGACAACATTTTATATCGCCACCGGACTAGAAAAACCAAATCATGGCAAAGTCTGGCTGGATGATGAAGATATTACCAGTTTATCGATTCACCAGCGGGCGCGATTGGGGATTGGTTATCTAGCGCAGGAGCCGAGCATCTTTCGGAGTCTCACCGTAGTCGATAATCTCCTGCTGGTGATGGAACAAACCAACGTCCCGCGTAAGTTATGGAATCAAAGGTTAACGGATTTGATTACAGAATTTAATCTAGAGAAAGTAGTACATACATTGGGTAATCAGGTATCGGGAGGGGAGAGACGCCGCACCGAAATCGCTCGTTCGCTAGCGGCGGGAATTAATGGGCCAAAATTTTTGTTCTTAGACGAACCATTTGCGGGAGTAGATCCGATTGCGGTGGCGGAAATTCAGAAAATTATTGCCAAATTACGCGATCGAAATATGGGTATTCTGATTACAGATCACAATGTGCGGGAAACTCTAGCAGTTACCGATCGAGCATACATCATGCGGGAAGGTGAGGTATTCGCTTCAGGTAGCAGTGAAGAAATGTACGCCAATCCATTAGTGCGTCAATATTATTTGGGAAGTAATTTTCAGGTTTAAGGAATAGTGTCTAAAACAAATTTCGCAGGAATTTTCGGCATTTCGGTGATGGATCGATATATCTTCACCCAATTGCTGATGCCATTTTTATTTGGGGTTGGGGCATTTTCATCGATCGTACTCGCGATCGGTAGTTTATTCGATCTCGTGCGACAGGTAGCGGAAGCTGGATTGCCAATTACAGTCGCGATCGAAGTAATGGCACTCAAAATGCCTCAATTTGTGGTCTATTCTTTTCCGATGTCTCTGCTGCTCACAGGGATGATGACTTATGGTAAATTCTCATCAGATAGTGAAATTATCGCTTTTCGGAGTTGTGGTGTCAGTATCTATCGGTTGATTTTACCTGCATTAATTTTAAGTACGATCGTCACGGGAATTACGTTCTTTTTTAATGAATTGCTCGTCCCGACATCTAGTCAACGAGCAACAACAACACTTACCAGAGCCTTGAAACAGGACAAACCGACATTTAAAAAAGATAATATCGTCCAGCCTGAGTACAAAATAGTGGAGCGAGATGGCAAGAAGGAACAGGTATTAGTTCGGCTGTTTTATGCAGAGAAATTTGATGGTAAAACGATGACTGGACTGACAATTTTGGACAGATCTCAAGCAGATAAGGGTTTGAGCCAAATTCTAAATGCTCAATCGGCGATCTGGGATAGCGATAAAAATACTTGGGATTTTTCTAACGGGACTATTTATTTAATTGCGCCTGATGCTTCCTATCGCAATATTGTGACCTTCAAGCACCAAATGTTACAATTACCCCAATCACCGTTTGAATTAGCCGCACTGGATAATAAGAATCCCGACGAGATGAGTGTGGGTGAATCGATGGATTATTTAGACCAAATTCAAATGACTGGCGATCGGAAGAAAATTCTTTCTGTTGCTGTGACGATTCAACGTAAACTAGCATTTCCATTCGTTTGTATCGTGTTTGGTTTAATTGGTTCTGCAATGGGCATTCGTCCCCAACGATCGGGAAAGGCGACTAGTTTTGGTGTTAGTGTGCTGATGATTTTTGGTTATTATCTAATGATGTTTATTTTTGGAGCTTTGGGACAAGCTGAGATTATTTCTCCTTTTCTCGCTGGATGGTTGCCCAATTTTATCGGACTGGCGATCGGTGGTTGGTTGGTTGCTCAGGCTGCAAAATAAAATTATTCGATCGAATTACCGCTCCCATAGATCTAGTAATTCGGCTTCACTAGTTTGATTGATGTAGTGAGGATAGACGATCTCGCGGAAGAGATCTTTGGTGTGGGGAAAAATTTTGGCTTGAACTATGGGATTAAAATCTCGATCGAGTGTAGCTTTTCGGATGGTTTGGCGTTCGGCTGCGGGATATTTCCCGAATTCAATTGTGGGAATCCAGGTGGAGTGAATTGTTAGTCCCAGATTGATAGCGGGATGACTCAAACGGTAAATTGGTTTCCCTTTAAAATCATCGGCATGGAAGATCCAGATTTCATCTTTGGCGACAGTCTGCGGGTTTTCGGGTTCGGCATCTGACATGATGACAGAGACGATATAACCATGAGTGGCGGGATCTTTACCTGGAGGACAAGGATCTTTACTCGGAAAAAATTGGGGGGAGCGTGCTAAATAACCGAGCGGAAATTCAAAGCTGTCAGCGATTTCCATTCGCTCTGAATCCAGCCTGAGCAGCGTCACTGGCAGATCGGATTTGGGTAAACCTTCGATCGAGATGACACGGTTGTCGCGATCTCGGTATGCTCGATAAATCCGTTTGGGAATCGTCTCCCAAGTAAATCCCCAGCCCATCCAGTACAAACTGGTAATTTTTTCGCCAGTCTCCAACTCGCTATCGCGATTGAGATTACGGTGTGTATTGACAGATATCGACCAAGTATTGCGTTTGCAGGGATTGTCCCCACTATCGCTGAGAAAATGAGCTTCCAGGACAGCACCTGTATTCGCATCGATAGTGTATCGCGCTACGCTATTGAGATCGACTGGTGAGGGTTGAAACCCGCGCAAGTCTCGCCGCAGACATTTTGGCGGTGGAACTGGTGATAGATTATTTACTCCTGTTAGCAGCTCAATCCCTTTGGTAATCGCTGGAGTTTTTTCACAGTCGAGATTGACGGATTCATCGTATTCACCGATCCATTCCGTTACATCCCAGCCACCATTGTGGGCAGACATCAGGGTAATTTTACCGTCAGGATTGCGATAATCGGTGACAAAGTGGGAGACTTCACGCGGCAAAATAATTTTAACGGCGGTTAATGTCGGTTGTGTTCCTGGCGGAATGGGTCGATCGAGATCCTTTCTCTTGACTAGATACAAGCTAGCATAGGGAATGGGTTGAACTAATTGCAGAAATACCAGCGATAGCCAGTAGCCAATCTGGACTGAATACTTCCGAATTCTACCGAATAGAAATGGCGCGAAAATTTGGGATAGTTCGATCTTGAACGCAATATCGCCGACGATAATATAATCTTCAGTCAGAGCCATCTGGTGAATGGCTTGTTGGATAATTACGGGTTCGCCACTGGGTAATACTAGCCGCCACTTCTCAAAAGATTTGCTGTCAAATCGATACCTAACTAAACTAGTAAATGCGCCCCAAGGATGTTTGAGAATCACGCCATCTCTACCGAGTCTACCCTTGTACCAGCGTCTGAGTCGATCGATCGCACTGAGCAAGCTCAATCCGGCTGAATAGTTGGCAGTGATAAACTCTCCGGCGGACGAATCAGACTGTAAATGGTCGCAAACGGGGTGAGCGGGATTGGAATAAGGCTGAAAAACTTGTGTCAGCCAAGCAGGTTGTTTGGGGGCTAACCCTTGCCACTTAATAGCTTCACCGATCGGTTCGAGCAGTTCCATCGAGTCGGGATCGAGGATATGGGGACGCGCCGCGTCGAAGGTAGCCAGCAGATGTTCCTTGGTAGCCAAGAAAGCCGTATTCATTTGGTTACGAGTGCCTAGGAGGAGGCTATGACGCACCATCCCACCATCGAGAAAACGATAGCCGATCTTATCGAATTTTGGTAACAGTTGTGCGGCGAGATCGGCATAATAACAAGGCGTTTTCATCATCCGCGTCTTGAGGATCGCGCGTCCCGCCTCAAATCCTAGCCGATACAGCATCCCATCGCCATTGAGTACCATTCGATCTCCTCTAGCAGATTGGGCAGCATTGAAGGAGGTGACAGGGGGTAATGGACAAGCAAAAAAGCCATAGCCCCAGAGATCGCTGGGGAGTTGCCAATCGGGGATTTGGGACTTAATTGTAGTGGGTAATCGTTCCCGATCTGTAGCTAAAGTATCTACATCAATGGTTAATAATCTGCCATGGATCGGCTGTGCATCGATACTCAGTGCAGCTAAAACTTCAGGATCTACTGCTGCGGCTAGTTCGGGAGTCAGATACCAACATAGTTGCAGATTGAGAGGTGTTGAATCGTGTTCTTGGCGACGCTTGCGGACATCGGTAAGATTGGTGCCGATCGCTGAATAGGGCGTAAAATTTACCTGTGGGGGAGGATTGACGATCGATTGAACTTCAGACATTAGTGGTACTCCCGCAGATGAAATAATCTCTCATACTACTAGAGTCCCCACAATTTAGCTATATGTAACTCGTTGTCTCAATATATTTGCAGCAATCGATCGATCCTACTTTGACACTCCCACGTTCCTCGGATCAATACATTTCATATTTCATCAATTGACATGGCAATGTCCCATTGTAGACAGTGGTACGTTGAGCGGATTTTAGCCCGATCGATTTGGCTAATTCTTTATTCCCACTGAGTACGAAAGCCGTCCAACCTTTAAAACGGTTTTTCAGGACATCTCCCAACAGCTTATAAAAAGCACCCAAATCCTCATCGCGTCCCAATCGCTCACCATAGGGCGGATTGCAGAGCAAAATCCCACGATCTGCGGGAGCCTCCACATCTGCTAGCTCCATCTGAGCGAACTGAATATAGCTTTCTACCCCAGAACTACGGGCATTCGATCGAGCCTGTTCGATGATGTCAAAATTGCGATCGCTTCCAATAATCGTCGTCTGCAAATCTTTTTTCTCACCCGCTTCAGCCGACTTGATGAGTCGATCGAATAAGTCTGGATCGAAGTCTAGCCAGTTCTCAAAGCCAAAGCCATCGCGAAAAATACCTGGAGCGATATTTAGGGCTTGCATGGCTGCTTCTAGCGGCAATGTCCCCGATCCACATAGCGGATCGATAAATGCTAGATCGGGCGTCCAACCAGACATTTTCATTAGGGCGGCGGCGAGAGATTCTTTTAGCGGTGCATCACCGACAGCCGATCGATAGCCGCGTCGATGGAGGCTACTACCAGAGCTATCGAGACTGACAATACAGAGATCTTTATCGATATGGGCATTGATCCGCACATTTGGATCTTGAATATCGACATTCGATCTTTGTCCAAACTTTTCTGTCTGTTGCTTGGTAATCGCGCGTTTGACTTGTACTGCGGTAAAGTGGCTGTGGTTTAACTGCTCGTTTTTACCCGTCACAGTGACAGCCATCGTCAGTTCGGGCGTCAGGTATTCGCCCCAATCGATTTGCTGGACACCATCGTATAGTTCTCGATCGTCATTGCTAGGAAATTCGCCTAATTTGACTAATACCCGAAACGGCAACCGCGCCCATAAATTGACGCGGTATAGTAACTCGCGATCGCCTTGAAAAGACACACCACAGAAGCCTTGAGCGACATCTTGCGCTCCTAATTCAGTTAGTTCCTGCGCGGCTAACTCTTCTAAGCCTCTGGCGACTGTAGCAAAGTATTCACTCAAAATAATCCCTCAGTTCAGATTTGGCTTGCGGACAAACCATCTCTCATTATTCCTTAAATATCGAACCAGTGCGATCGATTACTTACAAATTTCAGGAATCACCATCGTTACAATGGTAACTACTATTAACCAGTCATAAATGAATAACCAAATTATGAGGTACTGGCGAAAATTAATCTACAACTCGCTCCGAATGCTACTGGTAGCGATCGCCATTTTATTTACTACCAGTGTGTATGCTAGCGGGATCGAACCGCGCTGGTTGGCGATTAAAACGATCGACGTCAATATTGCCGGATTAGCTCCGGTGTTTGAGGGATATAAGATCGTTCAACTCACCGATCTTCATGCCCGATCGGGAGTGATGGATCGGCAACAATTAGTAAAAGTTGCGCGGCTGGCGACTCAACAGCAGCCAGATTTGATTGTGCTGACTGGCGACTATATTACTAGTGGTGCTAGTAAGTCTGAAGAAATACTCGCCAATGCCTTTAGCCAACTCCAAGCTAAGGATGGTGTAGTCGCCATCATGGGCAATCACGATCGATCTGAGGATAGTGCGCCGCTCGAACGCGCTTTCTGGGCTGGTAATGTGAGACTTTTGAATAATGCTGTCTATTCGATCGTGGGTAAATCCGCTATCAAGACAGATATCCGAACGAATTTAGCGCAACGCCCAGATCTGTTAAACATTGCTGGAGTCGATGATGTTTGGTTGAGGCGGGCAGATCTGTCTGGGACGATCGCTCAATTGCCCAAGACTGGAACTAATATCTTGCTAGCTCACGAACCAGATTTTGGCGATATTGCGGCTGCTTACGATCGATTTGCACTACAACTTTCGGGGCACTCTCATGGCGGACAGATCGTGTTACCCTTTGTACCCAGAGTCGCACCTGAGTGGGCTAAAAAATATATAAATGGACTGTATCAGCTCGACAACATGCAGCTATATGTAAGCCCTGGTGTCGGTACTACTGGCCCACCCAAGGCGAGATTCAACTGTCGTCCAGAGATATCTGTCATCGTCTTGCACCATACCTAAATTATTTCTGGACGACAGTTGAATCGATGTCTGATGCTGGATTTGTCAAACCTATCTTTCTCCCAGTCCCCCTCTTTCATACATCGATTCAGCAACGCCTTATTTCTCACTCTGAGGAACCGAGACAGGATCGTAATCGGTATTGAGGCGTTGTCTACCACGTTGGATCGTTTGTAGAACATCTGTGAGTCCATCCTCTAGATTGTGCAAAACTCGATCGGCATATTCATCAGCACCAGCTTGGATGTGTTGACACTCGTTCCTGACATTTTCTTGCATCCGCTCCATTTCTTGGGTGTGGTAGCTGCGGAGCCGATCGATTTCGATGCTCGTTTGTTGTCGGAGCTGTTCGCATTCCGCGAGGGCGATGTGCCGCAGTTGTCTGGCTTCTTGTTCGGCTCTGTCGATAATTCCCAATTCATTGGCAACTTGATAGGCGCGTTGATTGGCTTCGGCTAAAATCTGCTGTACCTGCTGTTGTGCCTCTTTGATGATTCGCTCTTTGTAGTGGATAATTTCCTGAGCTGTAGCGATGACTTCAGGTAAACTCAACCGGAGCGTGTCGATCGACTCTAACAGTTCTTCCTCATTTACCATTGTTTTCCCCGTCAATGGTACGCGAGGACTATCGAGGATCTGTTCTTCTAGTCGATCGATCGCTGCAAATATTGATGGAGAGATCGCTTTGGGCGGGGGCAATCTAGCTTCAGGTTGGTAGTGCAAAAGATCTGAACGATCTTCCAAGCTACTGAGATACGCTGCGTCTGCTAAGTCTGATTGGAGTGTTGGTTGTAACATTGGTAAATTTCTGACGCAACATGAGGTGATACAAGATGGTCGATCGACCCGTTGAATCTAGCGATTTCTTTCACGATGCTACTGCTGAGGAAACCATACTCTGTGGAAGTTGCTAAAAACACCGTTTCAATCTCTGTAGACAGGGTTTTGTTAGTGTGAGCCATTTGCAGTTCTTTCTCAAAGTCAGACAAAACTCTGAGTCCTCTGAGCAATACTCGTGCGCCGATGAGATTGGCGTAGGTAACAGTCAATCCATCAAAGCTATCTACTTCTACCTGGGGTATATGTTGAGTTGCTGTCTGGATCTGCCGGAGGCGTTGTTCTACGGTAAATAATGGTGCTTTACTAGGATTTCGCAGTACTGCTACTACAACCCGATCGAACAGCTTACTTCCCCGTTCGATAATGTCTAGATGACCTAACGTAATCGGGTCGAAGCTGCCAGGGTAAATCGCAATCACTATTTATATTAATGTGGTGAAAAAAGTTTCGATTAATTGAATAACCTACGACCGTATTTTAGTATATCGTCAATTCCTCACAATTTCTTCACAGTTGAATGCTATGTTAGTGGATTTAGCAAGCTCTAAAACTATACTTCTTCCAGAAAATATCGCTCTGGTGAGAACTAGCTCAATCTTCCAATAAACTGGGCATCTGTCGGCGATCCTGTGGAATAAAGGTGCGATCGCGTGGTAGTGAGGATACCGCCTCTGTTAGCAAAAATTCACCTCGCTCGATCGCTTCTTTCAACTCGATCGCCACTTGTCGCGATCGATAAATACTAGCCAGGGGAGCCACTCTGACAGTTTTTCCCTCAATTTTAATTTTGCCTGACTTGAGTTGCTCATAGTTGACTAGCCCAAAAGTCGGACGCACCCGACGCGGAATCGAAAAATCGACAATCGGCGCGACGATCTCCCGATCCTGTACCGCACACCGCGCCACAATATCCGCATTCAACACTGGAATTGGGACACCCACTCCCAGCATCAATGAAGGGCCATAATTTTTGAGGTAACACCCGCGTACCCACTTGGGATTCATCTGTTTGGCATCGCCAATCAGGGCGAGAGTAGCCCCAGGACCGATCGGGGTGCGATTTTCACTACGTTTTTGGAGCGGAAAATGTTGGGTACCTTCCCATGCTACGTAGCCAATCCCCCCGCCCAACAAAATGCGAGTACCGATGCCGATTACGTCCAAATCGGGGTCATTTAGTAACGGTGAAATCGCCCCAGTATTTGAGTAGACCGCATTACCCAATCGGGGCTGTAGTGGGCCGAGATAAGTGTACAACTGCCGATCGCCACCATTTACCCCCACAATAAAGTTTTGATACAAATTGCGGGGATTGTAGAGATAAAATTGATTGATTGTATCTTTGGTAATCTTCGTCTCGAAGGTAGCCCGAGGATAACAATCAGTACCATGACCGATCGCTCGCAAATTGACACTTTTGCCCGCGATTAAATCAGCAATTACATGCGCTCCACCCCGTTCTCTCCGCTCTTCTCCATCCCCAATCTCACTCGCATAGTCTACTAGTTGAGTCGCGCCCAAATAGAGATCCACAGCTCCAAATCCAGCATAAGCAGGTACCCCATCCAACGTACACGATCGAATCTTGATCGGTGGATCTGTATGTCCTAAATTGAGAATTGCTCCCGATGATTCCATCGGTTCAAAACTTCCAGTAGTAATCACATCTACTAGCTCGGCAATCTTTTCGATCCCTAATTCTACCACTTTAATTTTGACTTCATCTACCGTCCATACCACCGCTTTGTTGCGGCTAATTTTATCATTAATTTCATCGATCGTTTTCATGGATGGTGGATGGTGGATGGTGAATGGTGAAGAGAAGATAATAATGTTAGATCGGATTATAGCAATCCTAAATTAAAAGCTAGGTTAATGTAGAGTGTGTTAGGCTAAAGCCGTAACGCACCAGTATAAAGGTCTCAGAAATATGATTTAGGATCGCTATATTTAATGAAACTCAGACGTTTAAATCTCTACAGGTCAACTATCAATTATCAATTATCAATTATCAATGAATTTAATTACGAACCCACAGTGCCAAGCCACCGCCGCGTCCTCGTGCAGCAATTCCGTTGGGACTAGCCCAGAAAAAAGAAAAGAATGGTAACTGAGCGATCGAAAGTCGATCGAAATCTTTCCCCGCTCTCTTATTATTAGGTAGTTTACCTTGATAAACTGTCAACCCAAGTAATTTAAATTGAAGCTGAGTAAAATCAAATGCTAACAGATTCTTTTTGCCTGGATAACGACAAGGCCCAGTAAATTGAAACCGCACAGTTCCAACTAAAAGTTTATTACTAATAGTTCCGGTGCAGCCTTCAGGTTGAATCGAGGAATAATCTCGATCTGCTAAAGTAGCTCCGCCAACTTGAGTAAAAGTAATTGATGCTGGCGCAAATTTTGGTAGATAATAGCCTCGCCCCAATCGAATTCCGCCTCGTTGTTTATCTTTAACTACCCCAGTTGCAAAACATAGCCGCCATTCACCCAGTAGCGATTCAAATGGAATTACTAATCGCTCTCGCTTGGCAGTTGTTTCGGCTGCTTGTAAAGCAGTTATCGTGGCATCTTTGGTCGGACGATCTGAAGATTGAGCCGCTTGTTCTAAAATAGTTGCAAAGTCAGAGTTAGAGATATTCACGATCGAGTCAATAGTTAATTAGTTGATAGTTGATAGTTGATAGTTGATGGCGAAGTTGTTAACTGTCCGTTTTAAATCTCCGCAGCAACAACTTCGCTGTCTTGCTAAACCCTCTCTTCGATCCGCTACGCGTCGGTGTAGCCTGCGCTTTGCGCTTACGGCAAAGCCTACGTACGTAACCCAAGTTGCCACTTTTGGAACGCCTACGATTGAAATCGTGGCTAATGTTGCAAAGTCCGCCTACGCGGACTAGATATGTCAGTCCGCGTAGGCGGACTTCGTATCACGAGCAGCGGTTTCTAACCGCTGTGGTTACAGGTAGCAACTTGGGTTACGTATGATAAGCCGCTGTCAACACTTCGGCTTCGCTCAGTGCAAGCTGTCAACTGTCAACTGTCAACACTTCGGCTTCGCTTAGTACAAGCTGTCAACTGTTTACGAGCTGGGAAGATAATCCGCCATCGAGTCAATTGGTGCTCTATTTGATGCAATAACTGAAAATCTGCTTTGGACAGAGCATCCGGTGATGAATCGGATTCGAGAAAACTAAAAGCGGCTCGAAACTGGTGCGGAGTCGCCGCAACTGGTGCGTCAAAGTGACAGGGAATAATCTGCTCAAAGTCCCATTGTGCCACGCGATCGACCCAGGCGATCGTTTGGGTGGGAGCGCGATTGAGAATTAAAGTCTGGAGCAGCGGCGCGACTAATAATCTCCCATCCCCACGTAAAGCTATAAACCTTTGCTGCCAGTCAGGTTGCCACTCAAAAGGATACAGCCCAAAATAGCTCTGTTGAGATCGATCTGCGGCGATAAATGACTCGCGCCAAGTTTGAGTCCACTTGCGAATTTTTAACACGCTCGGCTGGAAATAGAGGGCAAATAGACAAATTCGCTGCCATCCCTTGAGTCGATTTGCTGCGGTATCGGCGATGAGATCGCTCGCTCGATCCTTGGCGTGAAATAGTAAAGGATATAGTTCGAGTTGGACGATATCAGGTGGTTCGATCGAGATCGAAATAATTGAGTCGGTAACTAATAGTGTCCGCGATCTACGGTGAAAAAAGGCAACTTCGGCAAACTGTCCTAACCCAAGATCGATCGTATCTAGTATGGCATAATCAAATTCATCCCCAAACGGTGTTTTACTACTATCTACAGGCAAAATCTGCGTCCGTCCACTAGGCAACCCCAGCCAACTCAACGGCAAATTGACTGGAAAACTCCATTGATCTGGTGTTACCCACACCTGAGCCTGTGGAAACGCCCACGCAAATGGCCCAACGAATACCTTGTGCTCTAGCCCCGAAATCGTCGGCAGGATAACATACTTCACATCGCCATGAATGGCTACTAACTCATTTACCAATTGCAGACATTCAGCAGTTGGCGCAACAGGTGCATAGACGAGTAAACCGCCACAGAGCAGCTTTACTACCGTCATCCGAATCGGCACGACTACATAAAAAATCCCCTGAACTTGGTCGAATGTCCAGATTGTATTTGGCTCTACTTCTGTCCGAATAGTGCGCCGCTGACTGTAAGGGTATATCGGCAATGTAAACCAAAATCGCCACGCTCGATCTGTCGATTTAGTTTGAGCTAAAGTGCTGACTCGTTCATCCAGAGTCATCGGGGCACCTCCAGCAGTATCTGTAAATCATTGGCATCGCCGATGGGTTTGAAAAGCGTCTGCTTTAGCAGCAAGAGAGTAGTCATGAAAATATTCACCAAACAGCTAACGACTGCCGTTGTCCGTTTGTAAAGTGTACCAAAATTAATCTCGATCGAGTCATACCGAGGCGATCGTGCATAATAAATTATATCCGCGTATCTAGTTGTTTTCTGACCGACTGCAAACCAAACGAGTCGAAAGATAGATAGAAATTCATAGCTCGATCGGGCACAATATCATCATGAATCAGGTAAATTACTTACGAATTAGCCTCATCGATCGCTGCAATTTTCGGTGTCAGTACTGCATGCCCGTAGGAGCCGAACTAGAGTATCTCCATCGCCAGCAACTATTGACCGACGACGAGTTATTGACGCTAATTCGCGAAGTATTCATTCCTGTCGGTTTTAACAGTTTTCGGCTGACTGGGGGCGAACCATTATTACGCAGTGGGATTGTCGAGATCGTCAGATCGATCGCCCATCTACCAGAAACTCAAGACCTATCATTAACTACCAATGCCTTTCTGCTGGCAGGGATGGCACAAGATTTGTATCAAGCTGGACTCCGACGAGTAAACATCAGCCTCGATTCGCTCCATGAAGCCACCTTCGATCGGATTGTTGGCGCATTTGGTAGATCGCGCTGGCAACAGGTCTGGGATGGGATTTTAGCTGCCGATCGAGCGGGATTTACACCACTCAAGTTGAATGTGGTGGTGATTCCTGGTATCAATGATACTGAAGTCTTAGACTTAGCGGCGTTGAGCATTGACAAACAATGGCACGTCCGCTTTATTGAGTTTATGCCGATCGGTAACGATGAGTTATTGAGCGATCGTGGCTGGATCTCTTCCGAATCAATCCGCCAACAGATTCGCGACAAGTGGGGATTGACGGAGGCGCAGGTGCAGGGAAATGGCCCAGCGGATGTATTTACTATTCCTGGCGCACAGGGAACGCTCGGATTTATCAGTCAAATGTCTGAATGCTTTTGTGACAGGTGCAATCGGATGCGTCTATCCGCAGATGGGTGGTTGCGTCCGTGTCTGCTCAATGAAATCGGACAACTAGATCTGAAAACTGCGTTGCGAAATGGGGTGTCTACAGGGGAATTGCGATCTCAAGTTCGAGATTTACTCGCGCTCAAACCAGAAATCAACTACAAAGGTCGAGAATCTGGCAGTACTACCGGATCGTATCACCGCACCATGTCTCAAATCGGCGGCTAAACTGTTAAGTTTCTTTCCACTCTACCCAACCTACAAAACTTTCTTCTCTAGACCCTAAAACCTAATCAGAAGTGTATAGTGACTTTATTATAAGAATTTCTCACAATATTTTACTCATGCTCAATATCAATCCTGGCATGACTTCGTTACAGTCGATCGACTTGGGGTCTTCTAAAATTTCTACTTCTTGCCTTGGTCGATAGATTTCTACTTGTCGATCCTGGGGGTTAATGAATAGTCCTAATCGCACTCCTAACTGCTGGTATTCCGCCATCTTGGCTCTTACTTCACTCAAGTTATCGGTGGGTGAACGGAGTTCAATTGCAAAGTCAGGGAGGATCTGAATCAATCCAATAATGTTCTGTCCTTCTAATCGAGATTTCTCAATCCATGAAACATCAGGAGATCGTTTGCCACCGCCGAATTCGGTAAAGTCATAGCCTGTTGAGGAATCAAATACTTCCCCTAGATCTGTTTCATCATTCCAGACAACTACTCGACTGCTTAACCTTGCGTTCTTTTTGCCGCTCTCACCGCCTGTTAGAGCCATCACAATCAATTCTCTATTCGGGGTTAATTCTAGGCGGAGGTTGGGATTATCGAGACATAGGCGGTCGAACTGCTCCGATGTCACCGTCAGTCTGGTGTTGGTGACATCAAGTAGTATTGGCTTAGTGTCTTGAGTATCTACAGCAGTGCTAGGAGCGGTTGCAATTATCATAAAATCTCCAAACGGTCGTGAGAGATAGGTTATGCCTGTTTGATTCGATCGCTTTAGATGGTCTAGTCACCCCAACCTCGACAAACATCACAAGGGCTATAATTAGCTTGGTGTAAGGGTTTTGGGGACAGGTATCTCGATCGATGAGCCTAACCAGGAGTCTGATTGACTACATGAATTTGTCTTAATGTCAATTGATTTGGCATTGTACAAGAAGAGAATAGATTTTGGATGCAGCCGCCATCCAAAATCCAAAATCTCTAGGCTTGGCGGGAGTAGAACTCGACTACCAGTAGCTCATTGACTTGAAGAGCTACCCATTCACGTTCGATCGTGCCAGTAACTTTACCAGTTAAAGTAGGCTTATCGAATTCCAAATGGTTGGGAGTGTTAGCTAATCCGGGATATTGGAGATTGGCTTCTACCAATTTCTTCGATCCTTCGCGGTTGCGAACACCAATCACTTCGCCAGCACGACATTGATAACTAGCAATATCCACAGTACGTCCGTTGACGGTGACGTGTCCGTGGTTGACTAATTGACGTGCGGCTGGAATAGTTGGAGCCATAGCTAGCCGAAATACGGTGTTATCTAACCGCATTTCGAGTAATTGCAATAAAACTAATCCGGTGGAACCAGTAGCACGTCTTGCTTTCCGCACATAGCGGAGCATTTGCTTCTCGTTTACACCATAGTTCATCCGCAATTTTTGCTTTTCTTCGAGGCGGATTGCATATTCAGAACGCTTTTTCCGGTTTTGACCGTGTTGACCTGGTGGATATGCACGACGTGGTTCCTTCCGAGTTAGTCCTGGTAGGGAGCCTAAACGACGTGTAATTCTCAGTCTCGGTCCGCGATATCGGGACATAAATTTCCTTACTGCTTGATACTTTACGCAAAACTCCCATTGTTACATACTAGGGTGATTCTGACTAGGGGTTAGGCTTTAGGCTTTAGGCTTTGGGTTTTAGGTTTTGCGGGTAGATGCCTTGAGGACGCTCCAATTCGCAGGTAGCTCGATCGAGATCGAATCTGCCGCTGCGATCGAAACAGGTAGGAATTTGATAGACTGGCTGACCGTAATTTTCTTGTGGGAAGGTCTGCACAAAGCCATTTTTAACCACTTCGCAGGGACGATTGATGCTGCATTGAGGTTGTTTAGCAGCACTGTCATTTACACCAGTATTGATAATTCCGACTACTTGCTGGGTTTTGAGCGAAATCATCGGCGAACCAGACATCCCACCCACGATGCTGCACTGGTGGCGAATCGACCTTTTCCAGTTGTAGATGTCTTCTTTGACATTAGCGGATTCCCCAGTTTTGCAGGTGGCTGCATGGAGGAAATTAAGTTCGTCTTTGACACCTTGAGACGGGACTCCCACGACAATTAGCGGTTCGCCGAGATCTGGGGGTTTAGGCGCAATTTGGAGCGGCGCGATTCCTGCTTGGGTCAATTCTTGTTGAGTTTTGGTCAATTCGAGGATGGCAATATCATTATTTTTCATCGTGCCATAGACTAGCCGTTTGACCGGAATAGTTAACCGATCGGGCTTAAAATCATGAAAGTAATTAACCGTAAATTGGGTCTTGGTAGGTCGATCGACTAGGATTTCGCGATCGGTGGGTAATTTGTTGAAACTGCCCTGACAGTGACCATTTGTGAGCACATAAGCCGGAGCTGTAGGATGAACGCCAGTCGAGAACAAAAATCCCGTACAGGCACCATAGTTGACATCAATGACACCAATCCCGTTATATTTACGACCTGTAGCTGTAGATACTAGTTGCCAGTTAACCCGATCGGAATTTACTTCTCGATCGGGTATCTTTAATCCAGCGCGATCGAATATGGCAGCATTTGCCGTAGTACCTGACAAATATCCGCCGCTACCGATCGATAGTAACAGCCCCAGACTGATGTTCCAGCCAAATCTTACCAAAGACCGAAGGCAAACGGGTGGGTGGCTGGTTGGGAGCTGGAACCGGAGTTGGGACATGATTACTAGTGCCAGAACTTGCTAAAGTGGAGGATATCTTCACAAATATTTCGACCACTAATCATCCATGACGAAAACTTATACTGTTGAGATCCATCATCAGGGAGAAATTCACACGATCGAGGCTCCTGAAGATAAGACAATTTTACGCGCTGCTGGTGCGGCGGGGATCTATCTCCCAACTTCTTGTAATGCTGGAGTCTGTACCACTTGTGCGGCGCAGATCCTGGAGGGAGAAGTGGAGCAAGGTGAGGGGATGGGTGTCAGTACGGAGCTACAAGCAAAGGGGTATGCTCTACTATGTGTCGCTTATGCTCGATCGAATCTGAAGATCGTCACTGAAAAGGAAGATGAAGTCTATGAGATCCAGTTCGGACAGCATCAACGTTAGGCGGCTGGGTGCATATTGGCAATCCTATCAGATCGATCGCCGAGCTTTGTGTATTTCGTTAATCCCCGATCGTGCAAACTGGGCGGGAGAAACGTCCAGTACCCTAAGAACCCAATTATCAACTACTTGTACTGAGCGACTTGCACTGTTGGCGTGAGCCTGCCGTAGGCAATGCGAAGTCGTTGGCGTAGCCTCGCCTCTGGCGATAGTGAACCGTTGGCGTAGCCTGCCGTAGGCACAGTGTCAATTATAGCTGTTGCCATATCGCTGCGGACAGATCCCCGACTTCTTAGAGAAGTCGGGGATCTGGGTTTCTGGGATTTTTGCATATCTTAACCGCTCGTGAGCGATTGTCATAATTTAATTTTCGTCTACAGGACTGCTTTGCCTAAATACGATTGTAATACTTCAGGTATTTTAATCGCCCCATCTGCTTGCTGATAATTTTCTAAAATTGCTGCCATAGTTCTACCCACAGCTAATCCCGAACCATTCAGGGTATGGACGAATTGAGTCCCTTTTTTCCCCGTTTCCTTGAAGCGGATATCGCCCCGCCGCGCTTGGAAGTCGTGGAAATTGGAACAACTAGAAATTTCTCGATATTTGCCAGCAGAAGGTAGCCAGACTTCTAAGTCATAGCATTTTGCCGCACTGAAGCCGATATCTCCCGTGCAGAGTTCCAATACTCGATAGGGGAGTTTTAGAGCCTGGAGGACGGCTTCTGCATCCCTTACGAGGGCTTCATGTTCCTGTGCGGATGTGTCGGGATGAACGAATTTGACTAGCTCGATTTTGTTGAACTGGTGGAGGCGAATTAATCCCCGCGTGTCTCGCCCTGCACTTCCAGCTTCGCGCCGAAAGCAAGGGGTATAGGCGCAGTGGTAAATCGGGAGTTGTTCGCTAGTAAGGATGTCGCCGCGATAGATATTGGTAACGGGAACTTCGGCGGTGGGAATCAACCACAGATCGTCTTCGGCACATTTGAAGCTGTCTTCAGCAAATTTGGGAAGTTGTCCGGTTGCCGTCATTGATGCGGTATTGACTAGGATTGGCGGGCTGATTTCAGTATATCCCGCTGCAATCTGTCGATCGAGCATGAAGCTAATCAAAGCACGTTCTAACGCCGCACCTGCGCCGACGAGGGTCACAAATCGACTTTGGGCAATTTTGGCAGTACTCTCGAAATTGAGGATACCTAATTTTTCGCCAATGTCCCAGTGGGGCAAAATTTGGGGATTGGTGGGGATATATTCGTCGCCCCACTTGCGGAGTTCGATGTTCTCATCCTCACTTTTACCGATCGGAGTAGTATCGCTAGGAAGGTTAGGTAGTTGTAAGATCAGCGTGTGAATCTGCGCTTTAAGTTCTCGTTCGGCTGGTTCTAGTTCGCTCAACTGCGCCTTGACAGCGTTTCCTTCGGTTTTGAGGACTTGAACTTCCGGCGCATTGGGATCGACTTTCGCGCCCATTTTCGCACCGACGAGTTTACCTATTTCGTTGCTACGTGCCTGAAGTTGACTGCGCGTAGATTCTAGTTCGCGCTGTTGTTTATCCAGAGCGAGAATGGGTTGGATGTTGTAGACACCTACGCCTCGGAGATCTAGTTTTGTCTGTACTAATTCTGGATTTTCTCGAATCTGTCTGATGTCCAGCACCGCTTTTACTCTACCTGAATTACTTGGCTAAATATATCTTACGATCGTGTCGTCTAGATTGGCGATCGATCGACGTAATTAACCTGAGTGTCTCCTGTCGGAGCGACCCAAATCACGCGGAGGTTCCCTCCGCATGTGTTTGGATCGAGACAGAGGCTACGCCAACGGAATCAGGATTTCCGAGCGATGACTTATAGCTTCGTTTAGGCACCGCCCTCGAATGAATTCGGGGCTAACAGCACAAGTTCGTTTCAACGAACTTGTGCTGTTAGCCCGAACTTATAGTTCAGGGCGGTGATAGAACGAAGCAAATTAACTACCGAGTTTGAATGCTTCGACAAATAAGCCGTAAACTAGTCCTAATTTTAGACTATTCAAGATGGCGATCCAAATCGGACGCTGACCGATAATTGCGTTGGCTTCTACCAATTTACGCTTTCCTAAAGTTGTACCATAAGTCAGCCAAGAGATAGACTCGACGATCGTTAATATAATGATACTGGTGAAAACATCTAGATCGGTTCTTTGTCCGCTAGATGTGGCGACCGCAGAGGCAAGAAAGTTACCAAATAGTAGACTAATAATCAGTAGAGATAATCGCCGCCAGGGATTTTCGTTCCATTGAATGAATTGCTGATTAATGCGATCGATTAGTGTGTTGAGACGGGTGTTTTGCATAGTTACTCCTTGCGATTACGATTACTTTCTTGCCAAATATTGCCAATTCCTTTGACTATTCCCCGACCAATTAAGCCAATTCCCCGACCGATAATTTCTGTAAGTAGATATACAATACTACTCCCAATAAGTGTAGTTGCTGACTTGACTCGGGGTGAGAGTGCATCTCTTGTCTCTAGAGCTAAAGTTACTACTAAAGGAATTCCGACTAGTCGATCTAATTCCTGTGGACGCGGGGCATAAATAGCTACTCTTTTAATCCCATAATTTGTGAAAATAAATAACCGATATTGGCTTTCAAAAATAGCTTGAGGTTCGCCAATATATCGATCGATCCGATACCGCCATGAGAGATCGTTGCGAAAGCGTTCGATCTCTCGACTAGAGAGCAATCGTCGATCGTAAAAGCCAGATTTCATCGATTCCAAATTACCAAAGCGATTGAGCAATGGCTGCATCACAGCATTAGCGATCTGGATCGTGAGATTTTCTAACAGGTTACAGGCACGCTCTTCGGCGGCGGTAGTCCCAACTGCACAACTAGTATTATCTATTGTTAGGGGTATTTTAAATAGTAAGTAATTTAATAGCTCGATCGATTGAGGGATTTTGGTAAGAATTTCGGTGTGAACGATTGCGATATCTTGAAGTAAGATCGGGATGATTTCAATCTGGCGATCTTCGATCGATACCATATAATATCTCCCAAAAAAGTCAGTCGTCACGGATGCCCACAAGTCTTGCAAGATCGTCGGCTCTTTTGCTGCCAGTTGCTCTACCGTCACCTGAGAAAAGCGTAATTCATCTAGCAATCCTTCAAACTGACGCAAAATCAAATAAAATAATTCTCGCTTCTTTTCCTGACGCAGAATATCGATTTCTAACGGGGTATTGGTAAGATTTTCTAAGCCAGATTGTAATTTTGCGGCGATGCGATCGAATAGTGTTTGTGCTTGAGGATTAAGGCTACGATCGATCGGGGATGATGGTGTTAATTGACTAAGTGCTGGAGCGAGTAGGGGTGTTAAAATAACTGAACTAGTAGGAAATAGTCGCTTGACTAGCCACCGAGCGGTATTGAGTTCGCGTTTGCGTCCAGTTAATAACAATCGATCGATTACTGAAAGATCGCCGTCAAGATTGGTGTTTAGTTCTGATAATGTAGTTTCAATCTGCTGGAGACTAGATAATCTTAATCGATTGCCAACACCATTAAACCAATTATTCGGACGAGTTTCTGTCCCGATGATTACCTGTTGTAAAATTTCTGGTGTCCAACTAGTTTGCCCTGCGGCGACTTGGCGGATGCTGGCGACTAGATCTAGAATGGAGCCACCTCGAAGACAGCAACCTTCAATTCCCAGTTGAAATGCGATGGTCAAATCTGGCGATCGAGGAGCTGCTAATAATAAAATTGGTACGTTGGGGGATCTAGCTTTAACAGCTCGACAAAATGCTAAATTCGAGTCATTTTCGAGGTGCCGATCTGATGTTAATCCTAGTAAGATCAGATCGATCGCGATCGGTTCGCCCACTCGTGCTGTCAGAATTTGCCAAGCCCCAGCCCCATCTTCAGCCGCCTCAGATACTTGTAAATCTGGAAACCGATTCAGACAGGTAACTAGTCCCGACTGGATGACTGGATCGGATTCGATCGCTAAGATCTGAATAGATCGATGATCCAGTGGAGAGGCTGCGCCCACATCGATGGGAGATTCTGCCATGAGCCGACACATCATAGATACTTTTTAGACATCCTCTCACACCTTTAGATCCACTTGTGTAAATCCTCGTCGCAACTGGAGTTGTCGATCGATCCAAGATTGCCGAATCCGCTGCCGTAATAGTGGTATTCGTGGTGCTAGGCGACTGACTGCATAACGGATCGGTGGATAATTTCGCAGTAGCTCACCCTGAGCTATTTCGGCGCGTTGCAGCTTTTGAATCTGAATAATTTCTGGTTCTCGTTCGGCTTGAATTTGGGGCAGTAAGGCATCAATTTCGGCAAACTGAGGGTGTTGCTGCAATAGTGGCACGAGATGATTGGTAGCAACTACAACGTCTCGCAACGCCATATTGATGCCCTGAGCGCGAATTGGCGACATCGGATGCGCGGCATCGCCCAGAAGTAGTACTCCTGGAATGTGCCAACTAGGACAACGCCCGACTGTCACCGAGAGCAAAAACGGACGTTCGATCGAGTCTGCTTGTTGTCGAAAAGCTGCGGCTAACCAGTCGGGTGAAGCTGTTGCCAACTTTTCTACCCAATCATCCCGCCATTGCCCAGGAGCGTCTTGCTTTTGCTCATCCTGATGTAGAGACCATCCGACCTGAAGTTGCCCTTCTGAGCCTAAAAATAGTCCAAATCCAGCATCACCCGATAACACCGAGTAGAAGATATTTTCCGCTTCAAAATCCGCACTACTTGCCAGCTTAAACCAGAGAAGATCGTAACTTTGGGCTTCTGTCTCCAGAGTGAGATTTGCCTTGTGGCGGACGATCGAATTTCGCCCATCTGCCCCAATTACCAGATCTGCGGCGATCTGACGATTATCGCTTAGTGTGACACCAACTACTCGATCGTCTTGCCACACCAAATCCCGAACACTAGTTCCAGAGATAAATTCAAAACTGGGACACTTACTCGCCGACTCCATCACCCCCTCTAAAAAAGCAGGCTGGGAAATCAAGGTACATGGCTTCCCACCAGCTTCCATCGGTTCATCCACCCGAAAGATCGATCGCTGCTCAATGATGAATTCCCAGGCATCCAGGGGGCGATGGGGAATACGCGCTACCAAGTCTGCTAGTCCCATCTGGTCGATCGCTTCTAACCCACTCGGCATCAGAGCCTCCCCGCGAAACGTCCGCCGAAAGTTGCGGGACGCTTCGATTAATTTGACTGTAATCCCTCGCTGTGCCAGCAACATCGCCAGAGTCAAACCTGTCGGCCCAGCCCCAATAATTACAACCTGGCTCATCTTGTACTAGCAAGCAATTGTGCTCGATTGATAGAATATATTCCTTTCCAGTATCAAGTTAGATATCTAGAGTGGATGGTGGATGGTGGATAGACGAACGACATTACAGATCGAGATTGTCTAGTTCTTGAGTGGGAAGGGAGTATGTATCTAGATTTTATCGGCGATCCGAAGATCGCGCTAGCAGGTCAAGAAAATTGCTCCAGGCTATTACCCGACTAAATTCCAATCGAGTAACTTCCCACTAAAATCTAGAATGGAGCGAACGCCGCACCACGCTCCACACCAGCCATCCATACGCAGCGACTCGCGCACGCCTTTGTTCCCCGAAGGTTTAGCGGCGTTTTTATTCGGGGGTTCCCCCCGAATAAAAAAACGACAAGACAGCGAGTCAAGACAGGAGAGTTTGAGAGGCGGCGTCCCGCTTCTCAACGGGGGATCTGGGGGTCGGAGCGACGCGTGCTCCGCGGCTGTGCCGAGGGTTTAGCGCGTCAAGACAACCCCCAGATCCGGGTTTTGCCCCCACAAATAAAATCTGCATCCAGCAAATACTTATCATTTACCGATTGGCTTAATACCAGAAATTTACATTGGCTCTGGTGCGTTACGCTTCTCTGCGAGACGCTACGCGAACGCGATAACACACCCTACAGTATTCTTACAAATCAAATAGGACTGCTGTAGATAAAATTCCTAACCCAAACTCTCGCTAACTACTGATAACCATTTGCCGCTAAAAAATCAGGCGTAATAATTTCACGCCTTGAACCAGAATGGGGAGAAATCATCAACTTTTCGACATATTTACCTAAAATATCTGCCTCCAAATTTACCCATTCATCAAGCTGAAGTTGAGCGAGATTTGTCTCAGAGTAAGTAAGTGGAATCACCGCAACTGTAAACCAATTGCCGCCCCGATCGCAATCAGCGATCGTCAAACTCACCCCATTGACAGCGATACTTCCTTTCGACACCAAATAGCGGCTGAGATAATTCGACCACTGTTCGGTGAGCGACTCAGGTGCGGCAAATCGCATCTCCCAGGAAGTAGCGGTAGCCTTACTAGAGACGAGCCTACCGATGCCATCAATGTGTCCCGTGACAAAATGACCGCCAATTTTCCCCCCGACTCGGAGTGATGTTTCCAAATTGGCATAAGTAGAGGTGCGATCTCTTTGACCGATCGTCGTTCGATCGATCGTCTCCGGCGAGACACTAACGATAAATCCTTGTGGTAATATTTGTTCGACTGTCAAACATGCCCCATCAACAGCTACACTATCACCAATAGTCAAATCGGTTAAAATTCGCTCGGCATCTGAAGCACGGCATAAAACTTCCAGCTTGTCTTCAGTCAAAAGACGCAAGTTTCCCAGCGATTGGACTAGTCCTGTAAACATCTATTTTCAGTCAAAGTACTATACGCGATCGAGTGTTTCGTGAGCCATCCTTGATACATATCCGTACCGATCCCCAGGATTGAAGCTTGTTAGACTAATTACGTCAGTCTTTATTTTAGACTTTAACGTTCGCAGCCACCTTAATTCTCGTATACCACCAAAGGAAACCACCATGATTGAAATGAAAGTAGCGGGTATTGCATTGGATGCTGTGTCTCGGAGTCCGATCATCTTACTCAAAGATGCTTCAGATCGTCGCGCTTTACCGATTTATATCAGCCAAGAACAGGCAAAGGCGATCGTTAATGCACTAGAAAAGCAGACACCACCTAGACCTTTTACTCACGACCTGATTGTCAATATCTTTGATAGTTGTAATATCAAGGTGGATCGGATTACGATCAATTCGCTCCAAGATAATACTTTTTATGCGTCGATCGCGATCGAGACTAATGGTCAAATTCGGGAAGTTGATGCTCGTCCTAGCGATGCAATTGCGATCGCCATCCGTACTAAAGCACCGATTTGGGTGATTGAAGAAGTCATTGCTGATGCTTCGATCCCTGTAGATCGAGATGCTGACGAACAAGAACGGTTAGCTTTTAGCAATTTTGTCTCCAATCTCCGTCCTGACGATCTAATTCGTAAGGGTGGCTACGCGAGTTAGGCTTTAGGCTTTAGGAAGTTGATTGTTCGGTTGGGTAGAGCAAAGCAAAACCCAACAGTAGGGAGCGCGCCAGGATCGATCCAACGCACTCCAGACTTTAAACTATACTAAGGCTGGGACGGGCGTACTTAGATGAGGATAGAGGGGGAATGCTTCACACAAAGTAGCAATCCGCCGCACACAATCGTTAGCGATATTATCATCTTCAGGATTGAGCAATCGATCGGCGATAATATTTCCAATTTCGACAAATTCAGTCGTCCCCATGCCGCGAGTGGTCATCGCTGGTGAACCAAGTCTCAAACCGCTAGTGACAAACGGAGAGGCTGGATCGAAAGGTACGGTATTTTTGTTAGCAGTAATGTTGACATCGCTGACTAACAAATCTGCTTGTTTTCCGGTCATCCCGATCGACTGGAGATCGACTAACATCAGGTGATTGTCAGTGCCACCAGAAACGATTTTAAAGCCACGTTGTTGGAGTTGATTTGACAATGCCTGTGCATTGGCGATGATGTGTCCGCAATAGGTCTTAAACGCGGGCTGGAGAGCTTCACCAAAGGCAACAGCCTTAGCAGCAATTACGTGTTCGAGCGGGCCACCTTGACTGCCAGGGAAAACCGACTTGTCGAGCTTTTTACCTAATTCGGCATCGCGAGTCATAATCAAACCACCACGCGGCCCTCTGAGGGTTTTGTGAGTGGTAGTAGTGACGACATCACAGTAAGGAATCGGGCTGGGATGATGTCCAGTGGCGACTAATCCGGCGATGTGAGCAATATCTGCCATCAGGAATGCGCCTACTTCGTCAGCAATCTCGCGGAATTTGGCAAAGTCAATGATCCGAGAATATGCCGAATAACCGCAGATCAGTAATTTGGGACGATATTCTCTCGCTATGTCCCGAATCATGTCGTAGTCTAATTGCTCGGTTTCTTTGCTGACACCGTAGTGCTGAACATCAAACCATTTTCCTGAGTAATTGACAGGGGAACCGTGGGTGAGGTGTCCGCCGTGGGATAAATCCATCCCCATGATTTTGTCCCCAGGATTGAGGAGAGTCAGGAAGACAGCAAAGTTTGCCTGTGCGCCAGAGTGGGGTTGGACGTTGGCAGCGGCGGCACCGAATAACTGCTTGACTCGATCGATCGCGATTTGTTCGATCTCATCGACAAATTCGCAGCCACCATAGTAACGTTTGCTGGGTAAGCCTTCAGCATATTTATTAGTCAATACTGAACCCTGAGCCGCCATCACCGCCGCCGAAGTAAAATTCTCACTAGCAATCAATTCGAGGTGACTGCGTTGACGACCTAGCTCGGAACCGATTAAACTCGCGATCGCTGGATCTGTTTCTACTAAAAACTCTAAGTTAGTTTTTGCCATGGTCTAGATATTAGAAATTAGGTTAGGGATGACTGAATTGATTTATAAGCTCTCAGGATATCGATTATAACAATGGATCTCATTTATCTAAAGGAGCGGATCCCCAGCCAACAGGTGCGATCGACTGAATTTAGCACTACATGATACTGTTTCGATCTAATGAGCACACTTATATTGGCTAGCGTAGTATCTAAATTATGCCCAGCTACTTACTAAAGTTTAAACTAGCCGAGAGCGCAAATGTGATGCGGTCTTCCCTAGCCGCTGTTTTCCTGCACCGCACTGCATGGTCGAGCAACACAGCTTGAGCTGATTAAGTAATAAACATCATCACAATTTACGTAATCTTGACAAAATCTACTGTATAAAGTGAGGTCTAGAGCCGATTCTAATTTCAGTTGCTAACAGCAGTGTTGGCTCACATCCAAATCCTGGCTAACCTCACTCATAGTTCATCCCCATCGGCTCGGAACCAGATCGACTCTGAGCTAATTTAACGATCGTCTGTACCTGACCCAAAATCGAGGGTAGTGTATGTTAGTAGTCATCATTGACAATCAAATTATTGCTCCACAACAAGTCTGTCAAGCTTGTCTGCTTGCCGATCGCGATGGTCAACCCCGCTGGCGACAAGGTAAACTCTGTTGTGGTCGAGTAGTTCGCAATCTCCACTATTGCAGCGAACCACAATCTGATGCTTATGAGTGTCAGATGGGGTTTAGGTTGGTAGATATTGAGTGAATGGTGGATGATTAGTACTGTTGAAACTTTTAAAATTGCAAATCTGTAATCAACCAATCATAAATACGCTTGTACCAATTTATTCACTATTGACTACTCACCATCTACCAATTCAATTAAACTCTTGTATTAATTTATTCACCATTCACTATCCACCATCCACCATCCACCAATTAATTAAACTGCTGACTCAAAGCCACCGGATTATGAACGGTGATCTTTTTCTTTTGGATGGAGATGACTTGATTATCTTCATCGCGTAAATCGCCGAGGAGACGAGTGACGGTGACGCGGGTAGAGCCAATTGCTTCGGCGATCGCTTGGTGTGATAGTTTGAGATCGATCGTAATGCCATTGCCATTTGGTACTCCAAAATCCCGACATAGGATCAGCAGAAAACTAGCCAGCCGAGATCCCATATCTCGATGTGCCAAAGTTTCGATCATCATTTCAGTCTGAAGAATCCGCGAAGATAAACCTCTGAGCATCACCCAAGACAGTTCGGGATTTTCTTTGAGAGCTTTCTCGAATTGCTCGATCGACACAGACAATAATTCGACAGGGGTAAACGCCACCGCATGATAAAATCGATCGGACTTGTTCCCCGTAATCAAGGAAAGCACCCCAAACACGCTATTCTCGCGCAGTAAAGCCACTGTAATCTCTTCGCCTGCTTCGTAGACCCTAGACAACTTCACAGCACCTTTAGTGAGGAAATAGACGCGTTCGGCAGGATCGCCAGGAAAGAAAATCGTCTTATTCCGATCGAATGTCTCTAATACAGGTGGGAATGCGCCTCCAGCCATTTGCTGAAAGACACTAGCGATCGGTTTATCTTGCATCATGACCATCTTGACTCTGCACTCACTTGGAATATTTGGACTCACAATTCCAGACTCGGGCAGGAATGGTATTACACAACACTTAATCTGACTTGCGAATAGTTTTTTGTATACCAGACTACTAAACATCTGGGGGATCGAGGATTGGTGGGTCGATCGCGAATTGATAATTAGTAACTACTGACGGGTAACTGATATCATAAGCCGTGCAAGTTAAGATGAAGCAAAATTATCGTGTTAAATTTGAGCGGCAAGAACGCGCTGGTAACTGGAATAGCGAATAACCGATCGATCGCCTGGGGGATCGCGCAACAGCTTCATGCGGCTGGAGCGAATATTGGGATTACGTATCTACCTGATGAGAAGGGGAAGATGGAACGAAAAGTTGAAGAATTAGTCGCTCCGCTGAATCCGAGTATTTATCTCCCGCTTAATGTTGTCGATGATGCTCAGATCGACCGCACATTTGCAGAAGTTGGAGAAAAATGGGGCCGGATAGATATCCTCATTCATTGTCTAGCATTTGCCAATAAAGAAGATCTATCTGGAGATTTTAGTAAAACTTCTCGTGCTGGTTTCGCTCAGGCGATGGACATCAGCACGTATTCTCTGACACGGCTGGCGGGTGCAGCTAAACCTCTGATGACAGCGGGTGGGAGTATCGTCACGCTCACGTATTTAGGTGGTGTAAAAGTGATTCCTAACTATAACGTAATGGGGATTGCTAAAGCTGGATTGGAAATGAGTGTCCGCTATCTTGCTTCAGAATTTGGTGCTCAAAATGTCCGCGTAAATGGCATCTCCGCAGGGCCTATTCGGACATTGGCTTCTTCGGCTGTAGGTGGAATTTTGGATATGATTCACCATGTCGAAGATATTGCTCCACTCAAACGGACTGTTACTCAAACAGAAGTTGGTAATGCTGCGGCTTTTTTGGCTAGCGATCTCGCCAGTGGTATTACTGGACAAATTATCTATGTCGATGCTGGTTATGAAACTATCGGGATGTAGTCAATATAGTTGATATTTGATAGTTGATAGTTGGGCTGAGGGAAAATTGGGGTAAGCATAGCCCTTTTTTCTCTCTCACTGTGATTTTAACTTGCTAACTTTAAGTTTGAATTCGCCGCTGCTGGTTTCACCAAAGCCTTGAACGCGAATGACATAATTACCAGTATCTTTGATTCTGATAAATAGCAAAGAGTTACTGCTTCCGTCGGGACCATCATCATTTTTGCCGATGTTTTTACCTTCAGCATTGAGGAGAATTACAACGGTATCGAATGATTCGGAACTGAGATCGATCGCGATTTGATCTCCGGCTGTTAATTGAATTGCATAGTCTCTGGCAAATCCACCATCTCCAGTTGGAATATCTCGATCGGAAAGCGTATCTCTGACTTCTCCATTTAGTGGTAATTGGATTGGTGTATAAACAGGTTTGTTTAGCTTATTTTTAGGGATGTCACTAATCATCGTGCGAGGATTGGCGATCGCATCATTAGCGATCGATATCTGAGCTAAGATTATGCTAGATATTATGAGGTAATAACAGTATTTTGTGAGTTTTAACATGTTTAAATATTCTTGGAGCGATCGGATATCGATCGCTGGAAATGGGGGGTCTAATTACTAAGGAGGATTTGTAGGTCGATCGATGAAGCTATGAATTAGTAGACAAATAACTCCGATATTAATCGATACATCTGCCCAGTTAAATATAGCAAAATTAATAACTCTTAGATCGATAAAATCAACGACAGAACCGCCAAAAAATAATCGATCGATGCCATTACCTGCCGCACCTGCCAAAATCAACCCAAACCCTACTTGTTCCCAAATATTCTTGAAATTTCTGAAAATACCAATTGCAATTAAAATTATACTAACAATTAATGATAACAATCCCAGCCAAGGGCTACCCTCCAGCATACTAAATGCGGCACCATAGTTACGAATATAGGTAAAATGAAAGATATTGGGAATAATCGGGACAGATGTTCTTTCAAATCGAAGATTTTCGACGATCGCTCGCTTGCTAATAATATCGATAATCACATTACCGATCGCTGCAACCCAAAAGTAATAATTTCTAATTTTCACAGATAATATATTAATAAAACATAATCCTTCGCACTATAAAAGCGATCGATGCCGCAGTACATCCCATCACCAATTGACTAATCATAGGATAGATAGAATAATTAGCGATCGACTCTAACAGTGTAAACTCCCCATCTTGCCAGTTAAATAATTGAAATAAAATTAAATAGATAATCCCGATCGCATGAATCGTTATCAACCCACATAGACAACTCAATCCTAAATATTCTAAGTGAGGCGTCGATGTAGCTGTTCTGGGAAATCGTTTAAAAGCAAGTTGTCCGCATACCCAAGCTCCAGGAATAAAGGCAAGTAAATAACCAAAAGTAGGCTTCTGAAGATACTCAATTCCACCACCATCATTAAAAATTTTTAGCCATAGTAATCCCAGTAATAAGTAAGCAACTTGAGCCAGCACCCCAGCAGTCCTACCACCCAAACAACTGACCAACAAGACGGCACCAACTTGACACTTGAATCCTAATGGATAAGCAGTAACTCCATCACTCAGCCATTGCCAGGGAGAATTAGTAACATATGCGGGGAGAAAGCTTGCACCGATCGTCAGAAATAAGCCAACAATCGTCCACATTAGAATATAAGGACGAGAAATACTCATATTAGGTTTTTGGTTTGAGTCAATGGGTGGTATGCCGATTAAAATCCGATTTACTAGGTTAATCGTTGTCGATCGATTGAAATTAGTCAAGCACGAGATCGATTTCAACGCTCAAACAGCCTCCCACCTAGTACCTAAAACCTCACACCTATAGCCATAGCGATCGGATTCGCGCTAGGATAGACAGTGATTTTGGAGTTTTAAATCCTTACATTAAAAATTATGTTTAAGCGTCTGTGGTCGCAGTTATTTGCGTTGGTGCTAGTTGTTGTCGTCGGTTTGGTTGGCTGTTCGGCTAGCCCTGGGGGTTTGGTGGGAAATTATCGACAAGACACGATGACCGTCCTCAATAGCATGAAAGCTGTACTAGAGTTACCGGATGACTCCCCAGACAAAGCTGCCGCCCAGTCTTTGGCGCGTCTGAATATCAATGATTTTGCGTCTCGCTATCGTCAAGATCCAGCTTTGACAAAGTTGAGTTCATTTACAAGTATGCGGACTGCACTCAACTCTCTGGCTGCTCACTATGCTGCTTATCCCAATCGTCCTCTACCAGCAAAGCTGAGAACTAGTTTAGAGCAAAAATTCAAGCAAATCGAATCAGCATTACAGCGGGGCACATAAATCGGGGACGAGGGAGCGGTGGTTGAGGAATGGAACTTTATCAGTAAATCATCTGTCCAAATCAAAAGAGTTGAAGGAGAAGTCGATCTACGGATTGGCTTCTCCTTTGTACTGACAGGCTTACCTATCCCGACCATCAATCGTCACTATGGATTTTACGCTGCACCAAAATCTTCCTCTTTCGCCACAGAAAAGGGATCGGCACAAGTGGCATCAGCAATTACTAATCGGGGTATTAGTGACAAGTAGTTCGGTCGGGCAAGGCTACGCTCCTCAGCCTACACTAGCTCAGTCCCCCGCCGCAGATTATTGTCAAATTCCGCCAGCAGAAGTTATTGCCAAAAATAGCTTACGACTAGCAGCCCAAAAAGGCGATCGCAATAACCAAGCAAAGTACAGCGAGATTATCAAAAAGCACGTCACCTACGTCCAGCAGTGTCGGCAGAAAAGTTGGCTGAAGAACCAGGCGATTTGGGTACGGCTCTACCCCTGTGATACGCGTCCTGGTGCCCTAGAAGAGATATTCGATCGAATGGTCAATCGGGGCTATAACCAAGTTTATGTTGCTGCCTTCTACGGCAAAGCACTACTACCTCGATCGAGCAATCAAACCGCTTGGAATTCAGTTCTCACCACACGCGGCACAGACAAAACCGATTTACTTGCCGACTCGATCCAAAAAGGGCGCGAACGCGGCTTGAAAGTGTATGCGTGGATGTATAGTCTCAACTTCGGGGCTGAATATGGGGTGACACCAGAAGGACAGTCAGCAGTAGCGATCAATGGACGGGGTGAAACTACTCTCTTCGCAGGTGAAGAGGGTTTTCAAAAAGCAACAGATGGCAATAGTGGTTCGGTCTTATTTGTCGATCCATATAGTGACAAAGCCCGATCTGATTATGAGCGACTAGTTGCAGAAGTCGCCCGTCGTCGTCCCGATGGAATCTTATTCGACTATATTCGATTCCCACGCGGTCAGGGCGCACAATCGATCGCCAGTCGAGTCCAAGACTTGTGGATCTATGGTGATGAATCTAGGCAAACCCTTGCCGCCCTCGCCCAAAATAGCAAAGGTACAGACTTAATCGATCGCTATCTCACCAAAGGTACCATTACGATTAATGACCTCAAGGAGGTAGACAAACTCTACCCCAATGAAGTTTCACCCCTATGGCAAGGACGCACCCCTTTACAAGACGAAAGCACCATGTCCTATGAGGATAAATTTGCCTGGATCGAGTGGGATTTATGGCAGCTTACCCTCGCTCATGCCAGCCAGGGTGTCGTCAGTTTTCTGCAAAAAGCAGCAGCACCTGTAGAGCAACAAAAACTCAAATCTGGGGCAGTATTTTTTCCAGAAGCCAATCAACCGATCGGACGCAGAGGTTTTGATTCGCGGTTGCAGGCTTGGGATCGGTTTACAACTAGTGAATGGCACCCGATGGCTTATGCTACCTGCAATCGCAGCAATTGTATCACCGATCAAGTCCGCCGCGTCCTGAGCTTTGCGCCAGCCACTACTGAGGTGGTGCCCGCACTCGCAGGCAACTGGAGTAAACCCACCGAAGGTCGCCCATCCTTGGAGGATCAGATGGATGATATCCATCGCAGTCTCCCACAGATTCGTTCGATCAGTCACTTTGCCTTTTCTTGGCAAGAACCAGAGTTGGACTACTATCGCAGTTCCTGTCAGTTGAAGTAGGGAGAGCGATTCAGCGAGGGCATCCGCAAAATTTGGGATGGGAACACTCCTGAAATGTTCACATACCAAATTTTGTAGATCGCCAATCTAGCTAATCTTTCGTCACAACTTCACGATCGGTGAGAACTGAATTTAGTGCCCAAACGTGCTCTATTTCCATTTGTTGATGACCGCAGGTTTCTTCCAATAGCTTGTGTTGAGTCAATGCCTTACGGAGAGTGACGATCAACTGTTGTACTCGCTCTCTAACGATCGGATCGCGATCTGCCGTCATAATGGTTTGGCGTTCGAGAACTTGTAAAATCAGTTCGTAATGTACCAACGAGGGTAATTTAATTCGATCCATGAATGTGCCGTCATCTTCTACCGAATTAAATCGGTGCTAATAGTAAGTGGGTGAATTTAGCAGCTATGCTGCGAACAGATTGACGATCGCTTGTCCGGGATCGTCCTGCTTAATAAAGGATTCCCCAATTAGGACGGCGTTAGCTCCAGCCTCAACTACTATTTTAAGATCTTCAGCAGTATTTAGCCCTGATTCACTGACAATGAGGATTCCGCGATCGATTACTGCTTGTCTCCGTGAGGCTAAAAGCTGACTGGTAGTCTGTAAATCCACACTAAAATCAACAAGATTGCGATTATTAATCCCAATCAGTTTCACACCATCCAATCCTAACACTCGATCGAACTCTTCCTCAGTGTGTACCTCGATCAGAGCCGTCATCCCCAATCCTCGCACGATCTTTAAGAAATACTGGAGATCTACATTTTCCAAAATTGCCGCAATCAATAAGACCGCATCAGCACCATGAGCGCGTGCATAGTAAATTTGGTAAGGATAAATCACAAATTCCTTACACAATAGTGGTAAAGCCACTGCCTGACGCACAGCCGCTAGATTCTCAAAACTACCCTGAAAGAACTTGCGATCGGTCAATACTGACAAGCAACTCGCCCCACCTTGCTGGTAAGATTTAGCAATCTCCACCGGATCGAAATCTTCCCTAATTACACCCCGACTCGGCGAAGCCTTTTTTACTTCAGCAATTAATGCTGGATGAGTTTTACCCGACTGGAGCGCACCCAAAAAGTCTAGCGGTGGTGCCATTGCGGTTACTTGCTTTTTCAACTTGTCTAGCGGCATTTTGTCCCGCAACACCAGTACTTCCCGTTCTTTATCCCAAACAATTTCTTCTAGGATATGCTCGGGTTTACCATCGGGAACGACGATCTGGTATTCAAGCGGACCGACATTTATGGCGGCACTCGGAGGACGACGGCGAATCTTCATTTAGGTATTAGGTTTTAGGTTTTAGGCTTTAGGAAAGAGTTTGGAGACTGAGTAGAAGAGCATTCATAACACGCCTGCCTTCGCAGAGCAGCTATGCACACACATTCGCTCGATCCAGCCTACTATGATTACTTTAACTAAACTCACGATATTTATTCAAACCTTAAACCTTAAACCTTAAACCTTAAAGCTACCCCTGTTAAGGTGAGCTGTTGTACTATGGGGCAAAAAGCCGAGTATAATTTTATTCAAAAGCTAAAAACCTAAGCAGAGAGGGAATTAAAGATGATTAGTGACATCTTTGAAAAATTTGTAGAACAGACACCCTTGA